>DATDQL010000336.1:0-2453 GCA_035292305.1 Thermoplasmatota archaeon | reverse complement strand
GGGCTCACGGCGATGAAGGCGAGCGCGAGGACCAGGCCGCGGGCGGCCATCGCGTCTCAGGGGGTCGCGGTCGTGAGCATGGCCGCGACCGAGAACGGCTGCGGCATCGAGCCGCCGGCGCCCGCGGGCGTCGGCGTGCCGACCCAGTGCCAGATGACGAGCGCGCGCGTCTCGTTGGAGTCCGAGAGGTCGAAGTCGAACGCGAGCGGGCTCTCGCCGTACTCGTAGGGACTGTCCTCTCCGCACATCCACCCCTCGCCGTCCTCGACGCAGAGCTCGACCCCGAGCGCGCTCGTGGATGGCGAGTTCGCGGTCCACGTCACTTCTCCAGCGACCGATGCGAGCGGCGCGTCCGCCGTGATCTCATAGGCCGTGTTCTCGCCGGACATGCCGTAGCACTGGCCGGCGACGAGCACCCACGCGCATCCGTACCCGCCGGTCTCGCCGTCGTAGGCGAGCTCGACGGGGACGGTCGCCGGCGCGCCGGCTGCCGAGGCTTCCTCCACGGGCGCGTCCTCCGCAGACGGCGCGAGACAGCCGGCGAGCGTGATCGTGACGATGGCGAGAGCGAGGGACCTCATGCCTACCCCGTCGCGCAGGACCTCGGACGCGACTTAAGCCCTCGCCCTGGTGTCGGGGTGCAGAACAGGCGCCACGCTCTCCGCCGCTGCGCGGCCTTCCGCGATGCACGCGTCGAGACCGATCCCGCGCCACCCCCACCCGACGAGCCGGAGCCCGGGGTTCGCGAGCTCGCACGCGTGCGCGGCCTCGCGGAGCCGCGCGTGGCCGATCTCCGTCTGCGGGATGCCGGACGGGGCGCGGACGACGCGCGTCCACGCCGGTTCGCCCTCGACGACGCCCGCCGCGACCAGGGCCCCCGTCGCCGCGCGGACGACGTCCTCGGCCGGCGCCCAGGCGCGCTCGGGGTGCCTCACGCCGCCGACGAGCACGCGGAAGAGGTCGTGGCCTGGGGGAGCGCGTCCCGGGAACGCGCGCGAGGAGAAGACCGCGCCGAGCACGGGGTGGCGCTCGACCTCGGGCGCGAGATACCCGTACCCTGGGGGAGCGCGCACCTGCACGTCCGGATACCCGAGCCCGACGACGCACACCGGCGCCTCGCGCGGCGGCGCCCACGCCGCGTCCGGGACGACCTTCGCCGCGCGCGAAGGCGGGAGCGCGACGACGACGTGGCGCGCGCTGAAGGCGCCGCGCGGCGTCGTCGCGGTCCACGCGGAGCCGTCGCGGCGGAGCCCCGTGCAGGGCGCTTCGGTGACGACGCGGCTCCCCCGTGCGAAGGCCGCGACGAGGTCCTCCATCCCCCCGCGCAGGGTCGAGAGGACCCCGCGTTCGGCGCCGCGCCGAGCCCGCATCGCGCCGAGCAGCGAGCCGTGCTCCGTTTCCATCGCGCGGACCGCGGGGAATGCCTCGTCGAGCGAGAGGCGCGCGGGGTCCCCCGCGGTGGCGCCCGTGACGAGCGCGTCGGCAAGGCCGACGACGCCCGGGCCGAGGCGACGGCGGACGAACGCCTCCACGGACTCCTCGCCGGCCGCGCGTCCGACGAATGGTTCGAGGAGGAGCCGCAGGCGCGCCGCGGGCGCGAGCGCTGGGGTCGAGATGACCTCCTGCGGCCTCGACGGGAGGGCGACGAGCTTCGAGCGCCGCAGCACGAACCGCGCGAGGGGCGGCGCGCGCAGGACCTCGGATTCGAGCGCGAGCGCCCGCAGCGCCGCGCCGATGGCAGGCGCGTCGGAGGCGAACGTGTCGGGACCGTGCTCGAGGAGCCAACCGTGCTCGCGCGTCGTGCGGACGGCGCCGCCGACGCGGTCGGAAGCCTCGAGGACGACGACGTCCTCGGCCGGTACGCCGAGGTCGCGCAGACGGTGCGCGGCCGCGAGGCCGGTGGGACCGGCGCCGAGGACGAGCACGGACACGGCCACCATGTCACCACCTCACGAGCGGCGGGAGGCTCGCGAGGATCGCATCGGGATTGCCGCCGCTCTGGAAGCCGAAGCGCGTACCCTTGTCGTAGAGGAGGTTGAACTCGGCGTACACGCCCCGCTCGACGAGCTGCCGCTCGCGCTCCTCCGCGGTCGCGGGCTCGCGTCCGCGGCGCGCGAGGATCGGGACGTACGCGTCGAGGAACGCGTCCGCGACCTTCTGCACGAAGGCGAAGCCGTCGGCGCGTTCGATGCGGTCGAAGAACACGCCGCCCGCGCCGCGAGCGCGACCCCGATGCGGCACGAAGAAGTATCGGTCGGCCTCGGTCTTGCCCGCGTCGTAGTCCGCGCCGAGAGCTTTTCGGAGCGCGCCGTGGAAGCTCTCGACGTCGTCGTCGTGACGCACGCCGAGCGGCGTGACGTCGGCGCCGCCGCCCCACCACGCGATGTCGGGGGAACCCCCACGCGGGCCGGACGCGTCCTCGGGCCGCGTCGGCTCCCGCCCTGCGGGGCGAG
>DATDQL010000335.1:0-5285 GCA_035292305.1 Thermoplasmatota archaeon | reverse complement strand
GCTCGCGGTGTAGACGCCGTTCGCCTTGTACGCGTGCGTCACCGTCGGGCTCGGCTGCCACCCGGTCGCGGTCCCGTCGCCGAAGTCGAAGTCGTATTCGGCGACGACGCCGTCCGCGTCCGAGGAGAAGCTCGCGTCGAGCGTGACCTCGCTGCCGGGGAGCGTTCCCGCGGGCTTCGCGGAGAGCGCGGCGACAGGGAGCTCGTTGTCCTCGGTGCCGACCGTGATCGTGATCGGGTCGGACGTCGGACCGCGGCCGGCGCGCGAGATGGCGACGACGGCGTAGGTGTACTCGTCCCCGGGCGCGAGGGAAGGATCGCGGTCCGTGTACGCCGTGGAGGCGAGGTCGTTCACGACGACGATCGCGCGCGAGTCGCCCGCGTGCAGGCGCTCGACGAGGTACAGCAGGTCCCTCTCGGGGACGCCGCCGGTGGAGTTCGGCCCGATCCACTGCAGCCGCACGAAGTCGACGCCCGCGATGCCGGAGAGCGCGCGGGGCGCCCCCGGGGGCGCGAGGCGTTCCACGGAGACGGGGACGGACGGGATGCCGGCGCCGAACGTGTTCACGGCGCGCACGGCGTACCAGTACCGGGCGCCGTCGACGAGGTCCGTGTCGACGTGACCGGTCGACGCCACGCGCGCGACGATGGCGAGGTCCACAGGGCTCTGCCCGCGCAGGACCTCGTACGAGTCTGCGCCCTCGACCGTGGACCACGTGATCGCGACCTCGGCGCCGTTGTCCTCGACGGTCACGTCGCCCGGCGTCGCCGGGACCGGGACCGGTGTCGCCTCGATGCCGGGCGTCGACGCGCCGACGCCGATCGCGTTGCGGGCCGACACGCGGTACGTATAGCGCACGTGGTTCGTGACGTTCTCGTCGCGGTACGTGGGGCTCGGCGTGCGGAAGAGCTCGGTGCCGTTCGCGTCCGAGCGGTCGACGAGGTACTCGACGACCTCGGAGCCGCCGGTGGATGCGGGCGGCGTCCAGCGAAGCTCGACCTCCGCGTTCCCCGCGTACACCCCGATGCCTTCGGGCGCGTCCGGCGGACGCGGTCCGAGCGTGACGCGCACGACGGCCGCGGGCCCGTCGCCTTGCGCGTTGAACGCGATGATGCGGTACACGACGTCTCCCTTGCCGGGAGCACCGGCGTCCGTCGCGGTGCGTGCCGTCCCCGGGACCCGCGCGACCTGGCGGAGCGAGCCGTCGGTGTCGATGCGCTCGACCCGGTACCCGTCGACGCCGGCGTCGCCGTCGTAGATCGGAGGCTTCCACGTGACGTTCACCGTGAGCGCCTGCGTGACCCGCGCGTCCGTGGGTGCGGTCGGGGGTCCGCGCGCGCCGCTGAACACGAACACGGAATCCATGCCATCGGGGTTGTCGCCGCTGTCGCGACCGCCCGCGATCACGACGCCCGAGGGGGTCGTGACGATGCTCGCGGCGTAGCGCGGGATGGGGAGCGTGATGGGGTGCTCGCGCGGCGCGGAGCCAGGGCGCCACTGGACGATCGCCTCGCTCGTGACCGCGTATTCCCGGCCCTCCACGTCGTTGCGCGCTTCGCGGCCTCCGAAGACGTACACGGCCTGGTCGAGCACGGCCGCGCCGTGGAAGTGGAGACGCCGCGGCATGTTGACGCTCTCGAGCCGCGCGCGCTGCGTCGAGGGCGAGAACTTCACGATGCTCGACACGGGACGCACGTCCTCGCCGCCTTCGGGGTCCGGGACCTGCGCGAGGCCTCCGAGGAGGTAGACCTCGTCGTCGTACACGACCGCGGCCATGTCCTGCGCGGGGTACGGGAGCCGCCCGTCGAGCAGCGTGAGCTTGTCCTGGCCAACGGGCGCGTTGGGCTCGAACACGTAGATGCGGTCCTGCCACGTGATGTTCGACGCGGTCCCGGCGACGACGAACTTGAGGCCGCCGAACAGGTACGCCTTCCCGCCGACCCACGCGGCCGCCACGCCGAACAAGGGCTCCGGGAGGCCGTCGACGCACGCGCCCGGGACGCAGGAGCCCGCTTGGACGTTGCGCGCGGTGTTCGTCTGCGGGTCGAACTCGACGATGTCCTGGATGGAGTGCGGGGTCTTCGTCGCTGGGTCGACGACGGCCCCGCCGAAGAGGTACGCCTTCGTCCCGCTCCATACGGCGGCGGTCGACTGACGCGCGGCCGGGCCGAGCGAGGACGGCGGGAGGTCGGCCACCTTCTCCGCCGTGCCGGTCGCGATGTCGTACCGCAGGATGTCGGAGCGGTACGTGTTCGCGGCGCCGCGGCCGCCGAACATGTACATCGCATCTCCCGTCCAGATCGCGCTCGCGCCGAGCATGTCGACGGGGAGGTCCCCCATCGGGGCGATGCGGGCCGCGGCCGCGGGCTCTGCGAGGAGCGGGAGGACGACGGGGAGGAGGACGAGCGCGGTCGCGAGCACGGATGCTCGGGGCATCGCGGCGGCACTGTGGGTCCACGGACTTAAGGGTTGAGCCGCGGCGTTCCGCGGTGGTGGCCTCGCCAGGGTCCGGCGTTCCGTTGCCTCCCGCCAGGATCACACGGAGGAACGGAGGGTCGGAGGAACGGAGTCTCCGTTCCTTCGTTCCTCCGTCACTCCGTGTGATCCTGGCGGGCGAATACCGGTTGCATGGCATCACGCCGCGCCTGCGTCCTTGAGCGCCGCCACGAGCACGTCGGCGCCCGCGTCCACTTCCTCCGCCGTGATGCAAAGCGGCGGGATGTAGCGGATCGCGCTCTTGCCCGCAGGCAGCAGCACGAGGCCGCGCTGGAACGCCGCCTGCACGACGCGGTCGCGCGTCGCCGCGTCGGGCTCCTTCGTGCGCGGGTCCTTGACGAAGTCCGTCGCGAGCATGAGGCCGAGTCCGCGCACGTCGCCGATCGAGCGGTGCTTAGCCTGCAGCTCGAGCAGGCGCTCGCGGAGGTGCCGGCCTTCCTTCTCGGCGTTCCGGACCATGCCTTCGCCGAGGAGCGCGTCGAGCGTCGCTGTCGCCGCGGCGCACGCGACGGGGTTGCCGCCGAACGTGTTGGAGTGCGCCCCGCTCACGGGGAAGTCGAGGTCCGCGCGCGCGACGACGGCCCCCATCGGGATGCCGCTCGCGATGCCCTTGGCGAGCGCGATCGCATCAGGCGTCGTGCCCGTGTGCTCGACCGCGAAGAGCTTCCCCGTGCGGCCGAAGCCCGTCTGGACCTCGTCGCAGACCAGGAGCGCGCCCTTCTCCTTCGCGAGCTTCCGGAGGCGCGGGAGGAACGTGGGCGGCGGCACGATGTAGCCCCCTTCGCCCTGCACGGGCTCCACGACGATCGCCGCGAGGTCGTCCGGCGGGAGCGTCTGCGAGAGGATGGTGCCCTCGACGAAGTCGAGCACGCGGTCCACGAGCTCGTCGGGCTGAGCATAGCCGTCGATGCCCCAGAGGTTCCGGTACGGGTTCGCGTACGGGGCGTGGTGCGTGCCCGGCGTCGTCGGGAAGAAGCGCTGCCGGTGCACGATCTTGGAGCTCGAGAGGCTGAGGCTCCCGAGCGTGCGGCCGTGGAACGCGCCGAAGAACGCGAGGAACTGCGGGCGCTCCGTCGCGTAGCGGGCGATCTTGAGCGCGGCCTCCACGCTCTCCGTGCCGGAGTTCGTGAAGAACACCTTCTTCGCGCCGGGGCCCGGGACGACGGAGGTGAGGCGCTCCGCGTAGCTCGCGAGGATCTCGTAGTAGTAGTCCGTGCCCGCGAAGTGCAGGAAGCGCGCGGCCTGGTCCTGCACGGCCTTCACGACGCCGGGGTGCGCGTGGCCGACGTTCGTGACGCCGACGCCGCTCGTGAAGTCGAGGAGGAGGTTGCCGTCGACGTCCTCGAGCGTGCAGCCCCAGGCGCGCGCGACGACGACGGGCGCTGTCTTCGTCGTGGTGAAGAGGGCGCGCGTGTCGCGCTCCACGACCTTCTGCGCGTTGGGGCCGGGGAGCGGCACCCGGACGCGGGGCGCGGGCGGGGGCTGGGGCACGGGCACGGAAGACACCGACGTCAAGGAGGCCCGCGAGCTAGTTGAATCTTGTGACTTTCGTAATCAACGTTACAGGGAGCCTGGACAGGTTCTATGCTGGCCTCGTAAACGCAGGTCGGTCAGCGAATTCAGCAGCGTGACCGGTCAGAGCCCGTAGAGCTCGGGGCGCAGCCGCGGGAGGAGCGCCATCAGCACGGCGCTTTCCGTGAGCGCCGCGCGGTCGAGCGCGCCCCCGCTCAGCCAGCCGATCGCCCCGCCCTTGCGTCCGATGTCCGCGTCGTCCGCGAGGGCGCCGACGGCCTCGCCGACGGTGCGGCCGCCCTCGATGACCTCCTTCAGGACGGCCGGGGGGTGCTCGAACCCGGGCCCGACGCCCGTGGTGACGCGACCGCCCGCGTCGACGATCGCGACGACCTGGACGTCGTACCAGCGCGCCTCCTTCGTCACGCGCAGGAGCCCCGCCTCGATGCCGACGCCGAAGTCCGCGCTCGGCGCCCCCGCGATCGCCGCGTGCGCCCGCTCGGCCGCGCCCTTCCACGTCGCTTCCCCGACCGGCTGCTCGGCGACGCGGGACGCGACCTTCCGGGTCTTCACGGAGGGCTCCTTCCAGAACCGCGCGAAGACGGCGCGCACCGCGGCGACCTTCGCCGGGTTCTCGCTCCCGACGACGACCGTGGGAGCGCGCAGCAGGTGGCCCTCGGCGTCGATCTCGCCGTGCGCGACCCGCGTCGCGCGCACGGGCCTCCCGTCGTCGGCGAGCACGAACGGCACGACGACGACCTCGAGCGCCGCGAGCCCCGCACGCTCGCGTTCGCGGCTGATGTCGAGCGCACGGCCCCGCGTCTCCGGCGTCACGACGATGTGCGTGAACCCGGCCTCCATCGCGCGGCCCACGGGGTCCTTGATCTCCGCGACCTCGAGGTGCGGCCACTGCCGGACGAACGCGCGCACCGCGGCGACGCGCTCCGCGAGCGGCCGCACGGTGCGGGAGCGGCCCCTCGAGGCGAGCTCGTCCGAGGTGACGCCGACGAAGACGTGATCCGACGGCAACGTCGCGGCGCGCGCGAGGAGCGCGCGGTGGCCACGGTGCAGGTGGTCGAACGTGCCGCCCATGCACACGCGGGCCATGGCGGCCAGAAGCCCCAAGCCGGACAAGGGCCTTTCGGCACCCATGGGCGAGCGCAGCGGCCGTGTCACGGAGCGCCAAAAGGCGCGGTGGCATCACGCCCCGCAGGGGCGGGACGCACCGGACGCCGATGCGTCCGGTGCAGCGAGCGAAGCGGGCCGCGAGCACGCCC
>DATDQL010000334.1:0-8800 GCA_035292305.1 Thermoplasmatota archaeon | reverse complement strand
CTCCCCAGCGCTAGCGCTAGCGCTCGGGAGCGCGAGGGTCAGGGAGGGCAAGGGCGAGGGAAAGGGCGATGGCGAGCGCGCGGGGCAGGGAACGCCAGAGTAAAGCACGGGCGACCGATGCCGTGTCGAGGCCAAGGACATGGGTACGCTGGGGTCCCGGTCGTTCGCGAGCATCCTGATCGCCCTCCTCTTCGTCGCGCCGGCAGCGCCCGTGCTCGCGCAGGACGACGCGCTGCGCTGCGACTTCGACCAGGACGGGAAGGTGGACGACTACGAAGCCGGCCGCTGCGCCGCGGACGGAGACGGAGACGGGGTCGCGAACGAGAAGGACAACTGTCCGCGGATCCCGAACCCGGGGCAGCGCGACACCGACGGGGACGGAATGGGGGACGCGTGCGAGGAGGTCCGCGACCGCTGCGACTTCAACGGGGACGGCAAGGTCGACGACGCGGAGCGGCAGAAGTGCGACGCGGTCCGCGACCGCTGCGACTTCAACGGGGACGGGCGCGTCGACGACGCCGAGCGCCAAAAGTGCGACGCGATGCGGGACCGGTGCGACGCGAACGGCGACGGCCTCGTCGACGAGGCGGAGCGCCAGAAGTGCGCCGAGATGGCCGAGATGAAGTGCGACTTCAACGGCGACGGGAAGGTCGACGACGTCGAGATGCGCCAGTGCAGCGCCGCCACGACGCAGGACCGGCGGCCATGCGACCTCGACGGCGACGGCACCGTCACCGAGGACGAGCACGCGCGCTGCGAGGCCGCCTTCCTCGAGAAGTGCGACTTCAACGGCGACGGCAAGGTCGACGACTTCGAGCGCCGGCGCTGCTTCGAGGAGAACCGGGAATTCGCGCCGCGGCCCCTGGACGAGGACTGCCGACAGGCGCTCGAGGCCGCTCAGGCGAAGCGCAAGGCGTTCCACCTCGAGATGGACCAGCGCCGCACCGCGATCGAGACGGAGGTGCGCGCCGCGGTCGAGGAGTTCCGCGCCGAGGAGCACACCCCCGAGGAGTGGGCGGAGTTCGAGGCCGACCTCAAGGCGAAGCGGGAGGCCTTCGAAACGCGGATGCGCGCAGCGATCGACGAGTTCGAGAAGGGCATGGGCGCGATCGGCGCGTGCGCAGGCCAAGGCGGCCCAGGCGAAGGAGGTTGCCGACCGCCGCCCGAGGCGTTCGAGCGGTTCCGCAACCACATGGCCGAGCGCGAACGCGAGTTCAGGATCGAGATGGGAGAGCGGGCCCGCTCGTTCCACGAACGCCAGGAGGCCCTCCGCGAGGCGTGGGCTTCCGAAGAGCACACGGACGAGGAGGACGGGGAGTTCGAGGCGAGCCTCGCCCGCGACGGGGCCCGCTTCCGCGAGGAGATGGAGGACGCGGGCGCCCGGATGCGCGCCCACATGCACGCGGAATGGGAGGCGTTCAACGAGAAGCACGCGCACGACTGCCTCCAGGCCGAGCGCAGCGGGGACATCCGCGAGTTGAACGCGGACGTGAAGGCCGAGCGATTCGAATGCCGCCTCGACACCCAGGATGACCTCGACGCGTTCTACGAAGAGCACGGGCGCGACGCCGCGAACTGGACCGAGGAGGAGACGGACGCGTTCATCGCGCTCAAGCAGGAGGTGCGCAGGCTCCACAAGGAGTGCATGGAGCGCGTGCACGAGGCGTGGAAGACGGACGCGAAGGAGCAGCTCCGGGAGGCGCGGAAAGAGGACCGGTTCGGCGAGTTCGAGCTCACGCGCACCGGGGAGGGCTCCGGCGAGGTCGAAGGGCGGTTCGTGTCGTTCTCGTTCGAATCCGGCTCGCTCTACCTCCGGGACTACACCGTGCAGGGTCTCCTCGTGTTCGACGAGTTCTTCGCCCCGCACGACCGCATCGAGGCGCGTCCCGACGGACGCACGATCCACATCGTCGGCGCGGAGGGTGTCGAAGAGGACGAGGCGGAGGAGCTCGTCGAGGACGAGCCCGAGGAGGCGACCGGCGGCCGCCCCGCGACGCTGCGCATCGCGATCCACGACAACCCCGTCGGCGGCTTCGACGCGCGTTGCCACGGCGCGGAAGGCGACGAGGACGAAGACCCGCTCTGCACGCTCGACCTCGCCGACGGCGTCGACGTCTCCAACCCGAAGGAGACCGACGGGAACGGCACCCGGTACATCCTCACCTACGGCGAGCAGGAGGCCATCCTCCGCGTGCACGGTCCCCACGAGTGGGACGACGAGGAACTCGCGTTCCGGGGCGGCCTGCACCTCATCGTGCCGGCCGAGAACTTCGTCCATGACTTCGCGAACGTGGACCGCGACAAGTTCCGCAAGGCGACCGAGGACGGCGACGTGCTCGCAGAGATCGACGTCGTCACGGACGAGGACGGCGACCTCGAGAGCGACACCGCGGTCCTGTCGAGCGACGAGGAGGACGAGGACGACGACGCAGGCGACGTCGAGGTCGAGGTGTCGAAGAAGGGCAAGGGCGTGGCGGTCACGATCGACGCCGAGTCCGGCGAGGGCAAGACGACCGTCATCAACGTCGATCCCCAGTCCTTCGGCTTCGACGACTTCGAGGATCACGGCCCGTCCTCGTTCCACGTCGTCTACGTCGACATCGACGACGACGGCACGGAGACCGAGGTCGACATCCAGGAAGCGGACGGGCTCGAGGACGTGCTCGACCCCAGCGAGGACGAGCCGGAGTTCCTCCTCGTGCTGTCCAAGGGCGGCCTGCAGCTCCTCGTGAGCCACGGGCACTTCAGCGAGAAGCGCGTCGAGATCCAGTCCGTCGACGGCACGGCCGCGGGCGGCGACGGTCCGACGCCGGAGCCGACCCCGTTCCCGGCGGCGCTCGGGGTGCTCGTCGCTGTCGGCGTCGCGGGCATCGCGGCCGTGGGTCGGCGGCGGCCGAGCCGCTGAGCGTCCGGAAAAAGACGAACGGCCGCCACACCCGGCCGTCGGAGGCGCACGCACAGAAGGTTCATAGCCGACGGCTCCGCTCCGCGGGCGACAGCACGAGTGCTGAGCGAGGACGGTACCATGGCCGAGGACAAGATGGACGCGATCGTCGTCGGCGCGGGCGTCGCCGGATGCGCCGCCGCGATCAAGCTCGCCTCCGCGGGGCAGCAGGTGCTCCTCGTCGACCGCGCGAAGCCCATCGGCTCGAAGAATCTGTCCGGCGGCGTGATCTGGGGCCACGACCTCGAGGACGTCCTCCCCGGTTGGTGGAAGGAAGGCCTCGCCGCGGGCGCGATCGAGCGTCCGATCACGCAGAAGGGCGTGAACTTCCTCACCAAGGAGTCCGGCTTCACGATCCAGTTCGGCACCGAGGCGTGGAAGCGCGAGCCTCACAACGCGTTCACCGTGCTGCGCGCGAAGTTCGACAAGTGGCTCTCGGAGGCTGCTGCCGCGAAGGGCGCGATGGTCGTCGACGGCGTCAACGTCGAGAAGCTCGCCCGCGACAAGACGGGCCGCGTCGTCGGCGTCGAGCAGGGCGGCGACGTCATCAACGCCGACGTGGTGATCCTCGCCGACGGCTGCAATTCGCGGCTCGGCATGGAGCTCGGCATCCGCGGCAAGCTCGACCGCCACCACTACGTGCTCGGCGTCAAGGAGGTCATCCAGCTCGACGAGAAGCGCATCCAGGAGCGCTTCCACGTCGGACCGAACGAGGGCGTCGCCCACGAGTACGTCCTCGGCTACCTGGAGAACGGCGCGAAGGCTGGCGGGTTCCTCTACACGAATCGAGACACGATCTCCCTCGGCGTCGTCATCTCGCTCGACAGCATCTGGGAGAAGGGCGTCTACACACACAAGATCATGGAAGACTTCCGCCTCCACCCGAGCGTCGCTCCGCTCCTCGCGGGCGGCGACCTCGTCGAGTACGGCGCGCACCTCATCCCCGAAGGCGGTCTCCATTGCGTGCCGCAGCTCTACGGCGACGGGTGGCTCGTCGTGGGCGACGCCGCCGGATTCGTCTACAGCAACGGCCTCGTCATCCACGGCATGAACTACGCCGTGCGCAGCGGCATCCTAGCGGCCGAAGCCGTGCTCGAAGCGAAGACCGCGGGCGCGCCCGGCGCGAAGTCGCAGTTGTGGCGCTACGCGGACAAGGTCGAGCGCTCGTTCATCCTCCAGGACCTCAAGAAGTTCGACGGCATGCACGAGTTCGTCTGGGACGACAACATCCACGGCCCCATCCCGCGCCTCGTCGAAGGCATCTTCACGTCGCTCTTCACCGCGGACGGGAAGCCGAAGCGCCTCGCCCGCGAGATCGCGCTCGAGGAGATCAAGAAGCAGGGCCTGTCCAAGATCGGGCTCGCGAAGACGGCGCTGAAGGGCGCGGGGAGCGTGTGATCCTAATGGCGAGGACACACGGGGCCGGATGCGGCGGCCAGGCGACCTCAAACACCAAGACACCAAGCCACCAAGACCTCCGGGAATCAGCCCGGCCGAGGCGAGCAAGGCAAGACCCCGAAGTCCTTGGTGAGGTTGGTGCCTTGGTGTTTACGTTGCCGCGCGCCGACGACGGACAACGGAAGGCCGCAGCCGAAGGAGGACGTTGACCATGCCCGAACTCCAACTCCCTTCACAAACCCTCGAGATCAAGGCCCGCCTCGGGACAACCTCGTACGACTTCGACGCGAAGGAGTACGCGCACATCACGATCGACCAGGACATCTGCAAGACCTGCCCGCACTTCATGTGCATGTACGGGTGCCCCGCCGGGTGTTTCTCGTTGGTCGATGGGGTCATGCAGTTCCAGTACGAGGACTGCGTCGAGTGCGGGACTTGCGACATCGTGTGCACGCCCGGGTCCGTGAAGTGGAACAACCCGCGCGGTGGGTTCGGAGTGAAGTATCGCTATGGCTGACCCTGAACGTACGAACCGCAGTTCGTCCGGTTCGTCGCAAGATACCCCTACGGCTGAGCCGAAGCGAAGCCGTCGACGTATTTCACGCCGATAGCGCTCGGCCAGCGGGACGCGTGCGTCTCGGCGTCGAGCCCTCCTACGCGAGGCTTCACGCCTGGTGGACGATCAGGGATCGCGCATACCCGCTAGCGAGAAAGCTTATTGATGGTCCATAGGTTCGCCCTTGCAGAAGGGCTTCATGAAAGCGTTCCTGCTCCTCGCGTGCATGTTGGCGGGCGTCACGCCGCTTGCGCAGGCTGACAGCTACGTCTGCGAGCAGCCACCCCTCCTCGAAGCCTGCGCTGGTGGTGGCGGCTGGGGCTCTGACGATGAGGACTGCGCGGAGGCGCCCAGCCGTCGGTACGACCTGAACTTCGTCTCTCTCCTGACCCCCGCGGCCTACATCGTCGTGGCGGGGTACGCCGAGTGCTGGAATGACGAGTCCGGGGCGGGCAGTCGGAACGGGGTGGGCGTGTGGGCGTGCACTGTCGCTTGCCCGAATGTGCATTGGTACTCGTCCGACGATGGCCCTTCTGGCGACGTCTGCAAGCTCGAAGTCTGGTATCAGGACGTTGGGTGCCCCATAGGGCCGCCGCCCAACCCGGGCTGGGGCCACGTCGACTTTCTGCCGTGACGGCGAGTTGCCGCGGCCTTCGAACAATCGTCCTATACCCCCTCCAACGAGGAAACCCGGTCTCGTGCGCCTCATGGCCGCGGCACGTGCGATATCATGCGCACGCCCGGGTCCGTGAAGTGGAACGATCCGAGGGGCGGGTTCGGGGTGAAGTACAAGTTCGGGTAGGCGTGGAACGAACGGCGCGCCGCGCTCAGGCGCGGGCCGCGGGGGGGCGGCGGGCAGGCGCACGTTTGCGGGAGAGAGCACCCTTCGCGGGCTTACCGCGCTTCGTTACCTTGCCCGGCTTCGCCGCGTCGACGGCCCGGTGGAGGGCCGCGACGTCGATCTTTCGCATGCCCATCATCGCCTGCATCGCCGCGCCCGCCCGTGCGGGGTCGGGGTCGGAGATCAGCTTCGGCAGGTCCTTCGGGATGATCTGCCACGCGACGCCGTAGCGGTCCTGCAGCCAGACGCACATCGACTGCTGGCCTCCGGCGGCGAGGAGCGCCTTCCAGAGGCGGTCGACCTCGGCCTGGTCCTTGCAGTCGACGTAGAACGAGATTGACATGTTGAAGCCGGGACCGTCGCGACCGTTGAGGGCGCCGAAGTCCTGCCCGAGCATGGTCCAGAAGGTGCCGAAGACCTCGCCGTCGGGCGTGCGCATGACCTCGCCCGGCTCTCCTTTGAAAATGCGGCAGTAGTACTTCATCGCGGGCTCGGCTTCGCTGGCGAACCACAGGAACGGGCGGAGCTTCGACGTCGGCGCGGGAACGAGACGCATCCCGCCGCCATCGCCCCCTCGCGAATAACGGTTTGCGTCGCCCCGCGTGCCGAGGACCTCCGAGGCGCGACAAACTATCGCGAAGAACGTCTGCAGGACGAGCGGGAACCACCGATCTCGCTACGACGCGACGGGCGCTGGCAGCCGCCTTGACGGTGCCGGCTCCGCAGCAAAGAGTTGATGAAGTCCTCGCGCGAACGGCGGTCGAGGACCGTTGATGAACTCCGGACAGTGGCTCGCCCACATCGACGAAACGCTCCGCGGTTCGCGGAAGTTCCGTGAGCGGCTCCGGCGCGTCCTCCGCGAGTCCGAGCGACCGTAGCTGCGTCATCGTGCGGCGAACCGGGTCCGTGATGCGCGCGTAGGAAACCCTCTTGACCCGAGAGGCGCGTGGCCGCGCCGTGCGCCCGGCCGTCGCCGTCGCCGTCCTTCTTGCCGGGTGCCTCGCGCCGGCGCCCATCCCGACGGACGACACGCTCGACGCTGAGCCGCTGGCCATCTCGTACGCGCACACCTGCCCTCAAGGAGCGGAAGCGTGGCGGCTCGGCGAGGTCTGCGGCGGGACGCTGCGGACGACGGACGAGGCCCGCGCCGAGGCCGTCGCCGCGGTCGGACCGGACGGCGAGTTCGCCATCGCGTGGATCTCGCAGCCCGCGGTGGCCCGCGTCGTCCCGACCACGACCGGCGTCGAGTACGAGATCTTGGGTCTCAGCGTGGCGTTCTCCGAGGACGGAGGGACGTCGTGGAGACACACGACCGTCCCTCGGCCTTCCTCGCTCGGCGGTGGTCTGGTCCGGTATGCGCGGGGAGGCGACCCCTCGATCGCGTTCGACGCGGGCGGCACGCTGCACGTGGTCGGCATCTCGGCCACGACGGACCGCGCGACCGACAGGTCGTGCTCCGAATTCTTCCACGTCGCCACACCGGACCAGGGGCGCGGCTGGACGACACCGGTGTCGCTCACGGGCTGCGAGGCCGGCGACGACCGTCCGTGGGTCTCGGCAGGAGATCGGGGGGAAGCGATCGTCACATGGGACCGGTGGGGCAACGCCGACTACGAGCGCGAGGTCGTCCTCACGCGGACCGCGGACGGCGGGACGACGTGGCGCGCGCCCGTCCGGCACGGTGGTTGCGGGCAGGCCTCGCCGGCGATCGTCGCACCCGGCGGCGTGCTCGTGGCCTGCGCCGTGATCCGCGATCCGGGGCCCGACGGCACGGCCGTCGAGGCGCACGTCGGCGTGCGCGTGCTGCGCCTATCGAACGACGGAGCGACATTCGCCGTCCTCTCCGATGTGCCCGGCACCGAAGGCGCGGTGTGGCCGCAGCTCGCCCTCGCGCCCGACGGGACCCTCGTCGTGCAGGCGGACGACGTGCGGGTGAATCCGGAGCCGCTGCGGCTCGCGCGCAGCATGGACGGCGGCGCCACATGGTCGGACGTGGTCGACCTGCGCGACTTCGTGCGGGTCGACGACGGCGCGACCGAGGGCGGGACCTACCTCGGCGCTTTCGCCGCCGACGCGTGGGGAGGCGCGCACGTCCTCGTCGCGTACTGCACCCGCGGGGGCTCCGAGGTCTTCGTCGCCGAAGCCTGCGCGCCGCGCACAGCCCACGTCGCGGTCGACGTGAGCGACCTCGCCGTCCTCGCGGAGGCGCGCCTGCGTCCGGACCTCCCGAGGGCGCGACCTCCCGCCGTGGGGGCGCCCCCGGACCACACCGCCGGCGTCGCGTTCGGCGCTCAGGTCGGCCTCCTCGCGTGGTCCGCGGAGAGGGGCATCGATTTCACGGTGGTCCGACGGGAATAGGGACGGCGCCACGGCCGCGTCAGGCTTGCGCGCGGCGAAGGTCCAAACCCATCGTCCGACGTCTCCTCTCGGCATGCCCGCCTCGCCCCGCCTCCCCGTCCTGCTCCTCCCCGGCGGCGTCACGCCCGTCGCGCACGCCTACGCCGAACTCGTCGCGGAGCTCGGCAAGGACGTCCGCACCGTCCCGAAGGACCACGAGATCTACGCGGGGCCCGCGCCACCGGCGGGATGGGATTGCCGCCTCGAGGCGGACGCCTCTGCCGCGCTCGTCGCCGCGCTTCCCGGCGGCCGCGTGCACGTCGTCGGCTTCTCCCTCGGCGCCGACATCATCCTGCGGCTCCTCGTCCGGCACCCCGCGCGCATCGCGAGCGCGGCGCTCGTCGAGCCCGAGTGGATCGGCGACCCGGCCTTCACCGCGGAGGAGGACCGCCTGCTCGAGGAGGCGCGCTCGCTGGCCACGACGGATCCCGGCGCGTCCATGGACGCGTTCCTGCGCTCGCTCGTCGCGCCGGGCGTCCCTCCTCCGACGCTTCCCGGCGTCGCGTCGCCGCCCTGGATGGCGTCGCGCCTCGCCGTGCTCCCTCTCTTCCTCGGCTCCGAGCCGGATCCGTTCGACCTGGGGGCGCTGCGAGGATACGACCGTCCGGTGTACCTCGCGCTCGGAGAAGGCAGCGCCCCGCGGTTCGCGCGCGCGACGCGGCTC
>DATDQL010000333.1:0-9616 GCA_035292305.1 Thermoplasmatota archaeon | reverse complement strand
TCCGCGGAGCCGACGAGAAGGACGCCCGGGCGGCCGCGGCGGAGTTCGCCGCCCGCCTCCCCGCAGACAAGGTACGGGTTCGGTCCTGACGGGTCGCAGGCCTCCCGGAACCCGGGGGCCGTGCACATACCCTTCGGGAGCGACGTCCAGGTCGGCTTCAAGAGGCCCGGCGCGGGGTGACGGGCGTGGAGAGGTTCCTGCGGGCGTACAGGACGGTGGACTCGGCGAAGCCGGCGGATCGCGTGTCCGCGATCCGTGCCCTCACCGACGCCGAGGTCGTCGGGGCGCTCGCCATGGCGAGCCGCGGCTCCGACGCGTACCTCGCGAACGTCCTCGCGACCGAGGCGATGAACCGGAACCGCCGCCGTCTCGCGTCGCTGTCCGCCGTCGCGTTCGGTGCCATGACGACCTGCCTCGCGGCGACCGGGTTCCTCGCCTGGCTCGCCCTCCACGAGCTCGGCGCGGCTGTCGCCCCCGCACTCGCGGTCACCGGGCTCCTCCTCGTCCTCGGCGGGCTCGTCGGCGCCTGGGTCTACCTCAGCGTGCGAAGCCGGGCGACCTGACGGCCTACCGCGGCCGCGAGGCCGCGGGCTCTTCACAAGGTCCAAGTCGGCGTCGCCGTTCCTTGCCGCGTGCCTCCCGTCGCGACCGAAGGCCCTCAGGCCAAGGCCGAGACGCGCGCCGGGGCGCGCGTCGCGGTCGTGACGGGCGCCTCCCGGGGCATCGGCGCCCGCGTCGCGGACCTGCTCGCCGCGCGGGGTTTCCGCGTGCTCGGCACGTCCCGCGACGAGGAGGGCATGATGCAGGTCGCCGCAAGCGGCCACGAGGCGATGCGCCTCGACCTCGGAGACGCGGGCTCGGTCTCGCAGGTCGCTCGCGCCGCCCTCGCCGCCGGCCCTGTCGAGGTCCTCGTGAACAACGCGGGCTACGCGGAGCTCGGCCCCGTCGAGGGCGTGTCCCGCGCCGACTGGGAGCGCCAGCTCGCCGTGAACGTCGTCGGCCCCTTCGACCTCGCGTCGCGCCTGCTCCCCGCGATGCGCAGGCGTCGCAGCGGCCGGATCGTCATGCTTTCGAGCGTCCTCGGCCGCGTCGTCGCTCCACTCACCGGGCCCTACGCCGCCTCGAAGCACGCGCTCGAAGCCGCGACGGACGCCCTGCGCGCCGAGGTGCGGCCGTGGGGCGTCCACGTGACCTTGATCGAGCCGGGTAGCGTGGACACCTCCTTCACCGACGCCGCGATGCCCGGCCTCGTGTCCCGCGCGGCCGCCGTCGGCGAGCACGACGCGGGGGAGCGCGCGCGACGGCTCGTCGCTCGCTTCCGGCGAGGCGTGTCGCCCGAAAAGGTCGCGCGGATCGTCGTCCACGAGGCCACGCGCGCGCGGCCCCGGGCGCGGCGCCTCGTCGGATGGCAGGCGCGCGCCGCGGTGTGGGGACGGCCGCTCGTGCCGGACGTGCTGTTCGACGCCGTCGTCGCGAGGGTGCTGAAGCTCGGGCCCTGACGAGAAGATGCGGGAGATCCAGTTTTCGCTCGGCAAGCCGCGATGACGCGATTACGCGATGACGCGACAGGGACGAGGATTCTCTCCCTGACGTCGCGCGGGCCCGAGAACCCGCATTCGCGGGCCCTCCAGCGGAACACCGACCTCTCTCCTGCATCGCGACGTCGCGTAATCGCGTTATCGCGGCCTTCGCGCTACGAGTACCGCCCTTCCTTCTCGAGCCGTCCCCTCTCCGCGAGCACGGCCGGCGTACGGCACACCCCGACGTGTCCCGCAACCTGAGGGATCGTGCAGTTGTTGCACGAGCCGCAGATGGCCGTCGCCTTATGCTCGCGCAGGATCCTCCGTGCGAGCCACGGCTCGGCGTAGAACGGCCGCGCCATGCCCACCATGTCCGCCTTGCCGCCGCCTAGGATGGTATCCATCTGCGCGCGCGACCGGACGCCTCCCTCGCAGAGGACCGGGATCCCGACGCGCGCCTTGACCTTCGCGCAGAAACCGGCGTTCCACGCGGGCTCGAACGGAAGCAGGCGCGCCGCGACGCGGTTCGCGGCGCGCACGAGCACGGCCTTCCGCCGCGACCCGAAGGCACGGGCGTACTCGTCCTGGAACCGTGGATCACGCCAGGCGATGCGCGGGAACTCTCCCCGCGCGACGCTCTGGTCGCGTGTCACGCCGACCTGCACCGGCGCGACGGCGTCGACGCCCGCGTCCTCCATGACGCGCGCGATCTCCACCCCGTCCTCCAAGGTGAGACGCCCTCGCACGACGAACGGGGCCACGGTCTCGGCCGGCACCTTCGCCGCGACGGGGAAGTCCGGGCGCGTCGCGCGCCGGATCTCGGCGACGACGAGGCGGAGGAACTCTCCGCGCTCGTGCAGCGTCGCGCCGCCGAAGGCGTCCTTCCGGCGGTTGAACACGGGGCTCCAGAGCTGCTGGAAGATCGACGCGTTCGCGCCCGCGAGATGGATGCCGTCGTAGCCCGCCTCGCGTGCGTGCCCTGCGGCGATCCCGAACGCGTGCGCGACGACTCGCAATTCCTCGTCCGACATCACGTGCACCTCGTGCGCCCGTAGGAATCGCGCGGCGAGGAGCCCGCGGAACCACCACGGAGGCCGGGCGACCGCGACCGTGCGGAGGTCCGGGTGCCGCGCGCGGTACTCCGCGTGCCAGAGCTCCATGCACTGGAGCGCGCCGTGCCCGAGCTGGAGGAAGAGCAGGGAGCCGTGCGCCTTCACGGCCGCGACCGCGGGCGCGAGCGACTGCACGAACTCGCGCTCGTGGACGCGCGACAGACCCGGCGCCGTCCGCCCGCCCTGCGCCGTGACGAGGCTCGCGCCCTGGAAGACGAGCCCGCACCCGCCGGCCGCCGATGGCTCGAGCTCCCGGCGCAGGATGCGTGCCGCGTCCGGCCGGTTGCCCGCGACCTCGAGGAGCGGCGCGCGGTAGAGCCGGTTGCGCGCCGTGACGGAGCCGATGGCGACGGGGTCCGTGAGACGTGGGGGCACAGGCGGGGAACGGGCGCAACCCGCGTGAACGTTCTCGCGCCGCCGCAAGGCTCATGCATCTGCATACGCATCCATGCCTACATGGGTGCGGACGCCAAGCCCCCCTTCGTCCGGACGACGGTCCTGCTCCGGGAGGACCTCTACCAACGGCTGAAGCGGCAAGGACCGATCTCGGACGCGCTCAACAAGATCCTCGCGCGCGAGTTCCGCCGCGATCACCGGATGTTCGGGTCCTCGCCGAGGCTATCGCGCGACGACCTCCGCGACCACGAGGACCACGTGTAGGCCTTGCTGCTCGACTCGTTCGCGTGGATGGAGTACTTCGAGAGCACGAAGAAGGGGCAGAAGGTCAAGGCGTCGCTCGACGCAGCCGGCGTCGCATACACCTCGCCTACGGTCCTCGCCGAGGTGTTCTCGAAATACGCGCGGGCCCGCGGCGAGGACGACGCTCGCGCGCGCGTCGAGTTCATCCTCGAGCAATGCGCCGTCGTCGAGGAAGATGCCGACGTCGGCGTCGAGGCCGGACGGATCCACGCCGCGATGAAGCCGAACGTTCGTGGGTTCGGTCTCGCGGATGCCTTCATCCTCGCCGCGGCAAGGGCGCGCGGGGTGCGAGTGCTCACGGGGGACCCGCACTTCGCGGGCGTCGAGGATGCGGACATGCTGTGACGCGCGTGCTTCGCACAGCAGCGCGCGCGAGGTGTGTACCTACGACTCGATCCTCGGCGCCAGCAGGTAGGTGACGTGCCCGTTCCCGCCGGCGATGTCGAACTCGATCTTCACGGGGTAGTCCGAGCCGAGGTTCAGGTGCACGCCGTCCGAGCCCTTGCTCGCCTTGATCATGTTCGCGAAGTAGTCGAGCGAGAAGAGGGACTTGACCTTGCCCGTGCATTTGAGGGCGGGGAGCATGGACTTGTGGAGCTTCAGGTTCACGTTGTCCGCGTCGCCCTCGGCGACGAGCTCGAAGCCGTCGGGGTCCGCGACGAGGGCGACGTGGTCGCTCACGGCCTCGCTCGCCTTGATCCCGCGCTCGAGCTCCTCGGGGCGGATCGTCACGGTGCACGGGAGGTCGAGCTTCGGGACCTTCGGGTCGGCCATGCCGCCGGTGTCGACGAGGCTCATGCGGCGCGTGATATTGCCGATCTTGAGGACGAGGCGGTGGTTCTCCTGATCGTAGCTGATGTCGACCTCGTCGTCGCCGGTCGCGAGCTTCAGCACCTCGCCGAACTTGTCGAGGTCGACGCCGAGCTCCATCTCGTCGGCCTTGTACTCGAGGAACGCACCCTTGCGGAGGGACAGGTCCACCATCGCGACGTGCGCGGGGTCCACGGCCTTGAGGGTCATGCCGTCGGGAGTGATCTTGAACTTGACCTCATCCACGAGCATCGACGTCGCGTCGTAGACCTTCTTCAGGACGTCGGCCTTGCAGCGCGCGGTGAGCATCGGACCCCTCGTGTTGCTCGGAGAAACGGCCGGAGCGTGATAAACGTTCGGGGGAGCCCGACGGGGTCTGCGGAAGCTTCCCTTCGTTTCCGGTGCAGCCGCGCGCCCGCGGCCGTCACGCTGCGGAAGGCCCCGATCGCCGCTAGGCCGCAGGAGGCAGGTGCGCCTCCGTGGCCCGGTGGACCGCGCCCCCGCCCCCGGCGGGGGAGGCATCCACCTCGACGAGCTCCCCGCCCCAGCCCTCGTCGCCGAGCGGGTATCCGTCGCGCTGCCGGACCTCGGCGCGGAACATCGCGTTGATCGTGAAGAAGGGGAGGAACATGCCGCGCTGGCGGTTCACAGGGTCGAGGCTGCGGCGCGCGATGCTGCGCCACGAGTAGAACCGCGCCCGCGCCTGAACGCAGCCCTCCTGCACGGCCTCGGGCGTCATGCCGTCCGGCCGGAACGGGACCGTGTTGTAACGGTATCCGGGGTCGAGCCACCACGCCTTCCACCGCAGCTTCCCTTCGCGTTCGAGGCGCTCGTAGAGCGGCGTGCCGGGGAAGGGCGTCAGGTGGTTGAACGCCGCGATGTAGAACCCGTGACGTTTCGCGAACGCGAGGGTCTCGTCGAACGACGCGGGGGTGTCGCGGTCGTAGCCGAAGATCAACGTCGGGTAGAGGCGGATGCCGTGCCGGCGGAGGTTCGCGAGCGCGACCTCGAAGCCGCCGCGCATCGTGTTGAACGACTTGTTCATCGCTCGGAGGTTCTCCGGGTCGAGGCTCTCGAAGCCGATGAGCAGGCCTTGGCACCCGCTCGCCTTGATGAGCTCGAGGAACTCCTCGTCGTGCGCGGCGTTGATGCTCGCCTGGCTCACCCACTTCACCCCGAGCGGCGCGAGCGCGCGGAAGAACTCCTTTGCCTCGGCCATGTTCGACGTGATGTTGTCGTCGACGAAGAAGACCAGGCGTTTCCCGTCGCGCTTGAGGTCGCGCAGCTCGTCAAGGATGTCGTCCACAGGCCGCCGGTTCTGCGTGCTGCCGAAGAACGACTGGACGGCGCAGAAGTCGCACTTCAGGTGGCATCCCCGGCCGGCCTCGATGAGCCCGATCGGCAGGTAACGCTTGCCGGCGAAGATGCGCCGGTCCGGACGCACGCCGCGCAGGTCAGGCCGAGCGGCCGCGCGGTACACGCGTTGCAGCCGGCCGGCCCGGAAGTCCTCGACGACGCGCGGCCACAGTCCTTCGGCTTCTCCTACGACGACGGCCTCGGCGTAGCGCGCGACCTCCTCGGTCCGCAGCGTCGCGTGGAATCCGCCCATGACCACGGGGACGCCGCGCAGGCGGTACTCGCTCGCGATCTGGTACGCGCGGCGCGCCGTATAGGTCTCGACGCTGAGGGCGACGAGGTCGGTCGGCTCGTCGAACGGGATGCGTTCGAGGCGGTCGTCGAAGAAGCGCACCTCGATGTCCGGCGGCGTGAGCGCCGCGAGCACTGCGGGCGCGAGCGGCTCCATCTGCCACGTCTTGATGTACGATCTGTCCCCGCGGCGGCGGCCGATGCAGGGGTGGACGAACGTGAGACGCAGGGCGTCACCTCCGAGCGCGAAGGATGACGGACGAAGCGTCGAAGGAGGAGGGGGACGGGTGGAGGGGGCGACGGCGAACGGGGAGGGGCGAGGGACGACGGGCCCGGGACCGACGAGGAAAGGCCGGCCGGGACAGCCGCGCTCGCGATTCCTTCGACCCGTTCCCCTTCGGCCCGTCCGCTTCTTCCTTCATCCTTCGTTCCTTCATCCTTGGCTCCTCAGAAGGACCGCGCTCGTCGCGGCGGTCCACACCAGCGCCACGGCGAGGATCGCGACGCTGAGCGAACCCGAGCCGTACCAGTCGACGATCGCGAGCACGAGGAGGAGCCCGGACACGCCCTGCGTCGCCCATCCGTACCACCGCGGGAAGCCGCCGAACCGCAGGACCGCGAGCGACGTGGCCCACGTCAGCGCGAACATGGTCGCTGGCGTGAGGACGAACGGCGTCTCGAGCGCGAGCGTGGCGGCGAGGCGCGATCCCGCCGGGTTCGCGTAGTCCGTCGCGAGGAGGATCGCCGCGGAGTTCAGGAACGCGCTCGCGAGCCACACGCCGCCCCACACCGCGCCCACGGCGAACACGACGCCTGAGAGGCGACCCGGCTCCCCCTCGGCACGGCGCAGGCGCGTCGAGAGGCTCCCCATCCACCACACGATCTGCAGGCCGGCCACGATGCGCAGGAACGTCATCCATTCCCACGTCGGACGCTCCGCGACGAGCGCCGAGGCGAACTCCGCGTCGCTCCCCGACACGTCCGCCGTCACGCGCAGCATCAGCGCGAGCTGCAGCGCGAGCAGCGCGGCCGCCCAGAGGCCGAGGCTCGCTCCGAGATCCTCCCAGATCGTGTGTTTCTCCTCGACGTGTGTCAAGACGTGACCTCCTCGGACCAGACCGGCATGGCTTCGACGAGCTCCGCGTACGCTGCGAAGACCGAGTCCGAAGGGACGAACCCGGGTTTGAAGTCGAGGCCTTCGAGGACGCGACGGTCGGCCCACGTCGTCGCGACCATCATGGGAAGCGCGCGCACGAGGGTCCTCCGCCGTGGGAGGAAGAAGATCGTGCGGGCCGCGCACCCGCCGTCGGGGAGCGGCCGACCTGCCCACACGAGTTCGAACGGCGTCGGCGACTCGACCGTGACCCAGGCGAAGCTCGGGCCGATCGTCGTGAAGCGCCATCGCGCGCAACCTCCGGCGAGTCCGAGCACGCGTCGCAGCCACGTCGGGCGGAAGTGCGCTGTGAGACGGGCGGACACGCGGTGGGGCGCGTCGATCTCGACGACGGGCTCCTCGAACCGCATCCGGTGCACGGGCCCCGCGTGGCCCGTGTCGAGCCCGTTGCCGAGCATGAGGTGCGGGTGGCACGCCAAATGTTGCTCCGGGAGTCGGAGGACGTGCGCCGCGTTCTCGCGGTCGGGCGCCGGGAGGTCGTACGCGGGCCGGTCCCCGGCCCACGCCCACACGAGGCCCCATCGCTCGCGCGTCTCGTACACGCGCAGGCGCCTTCCCTCGGCGACGCCGCCTCCCGCGCGGCAGGCCCCGTCCGCGCCCCAGCACCAGCCGTGGAACGCGCACTGGAGGCCCTTCGCGCCGACCTCGCCTTGCGTGAGGTCCGCGCCGAGGTGCGGGCACGCTCGCTCCGCGCAGCGGACCTCTCCGCCGCGCTCGCGGTACACGACGAGGTCGCGCGCGCCGATCCAGGCGCGCCGCACGTCGCCCATCCGCAGCGCGGACGAGTCGGCGACCGCGTACCACCCCTCGCAGACGACGCCCTGCCGCGCGAAGCGCGCGAACGTCGGCGTCCGGCGGGGCGCGGCGACCGTCCGCGCCTCCTGCATCAGCGCGCCCTCCGCGCGTGCGCGTGCGGGAGCGCGGGCAGGCGGGGCGCTCCCTGGCCGACGAACCAGTCGCAGTTGTAGTACCGGTGGAGGTTGCGCGCGTAGAAGCGGTAACCGAGGTTCGCCGCGATCGCGATCGGGAGCTGGATCCGCGCCTTGCCGAGCCGGCGCGCGATCGACGTCGCCTTGTACGTGTGCCGCCACGCGGCCTCGTGCCCCTCCTGCAGCTCCTGGACCGTCATGCGGGCGGGGCGGAACACGACGTGCTGGCCGTCGTAGAGCTCCCAGTCGCGCGTGAGGATGCGTCCTTCGGACTCGAGGCGCTTGTGGAGCGCCGTGCCCGGGAACGGCGTCGAGATCGCGAAGCGCGGGAGGTCGATGCCCGTCTCGACCGCGAAGCGCGCCGTCCTGAGGCACGCGTCGGGCTCGTCGTGGTCCATGCCGAACACGAAGCACCCCATGAGCGCGATCCCGCGCTCGTGCAGCGCGCGGACGAGGTCGGCGAAGTCCTCGGGCCTGTTGAACGACTTGTGGATGTCGCGGAGGTTGTCGGCGGAGATGGACTCGAGGCCGATGAGGAGTCCCGTGCAGCCGCTTTCGGCCGCGAGGTCGAGGAGCTCGCGGTCGCGCGCGACGAGCGTCGTCGCGAGGCCGAACCATCGCACCTTCAACGGAGCGAAGGCCCGGAACAGCCGTTTCGCGTACGCGATGTCCGCGATGAGGTTGAGGTCGACGAAGATGAGCCGCTTCCCCTTCGTGTGGCCGACGTGCTGCCGGACGTCCGCGACGACGTCCTCGACGGGCTTCTGCAAAGGGCGGCGGCCCCACGCGGCCGGCACGACGCAGAACTCGCAGTCGTGCACGCACGCCCGGGTCGCTTCGAACACGTTCGTCGTCAGGTACGCGCGGCCGCTCAGCATCTCGCGGCGCGGGAACGGCCGGCCGGCGAGGGACAGGTCCGGCGCTTGGTCGTAGCGCGGGAGCATGCGGCCCGCGGCGAAGTCGCGCAGCAGCGCCGGCCAGGAGTCCTCGGCGTAGCCCACGACGATGCTGTCCGCGTGCGGTCGCGCGTCGTCGGGGACGAGCGTGACGTGCGGTCCGCCGAGGACCACGGGCACGCCGCGGGCACGAAGCCGCGCGGCGAGCGCGTACGACCGCGGCGCGCCGCCGGTGATGACGGTGATGCCGACGAGGTCGGCCTCGATCGCGTCGGGATCGACGTCCTCGACGCCCTCGTCGAAGATCTCGACGTCCGCGTCGAGCTCCGGCGGCACGAGCGAGGCGAGCGTCGTGAGCGTCAGCGGTGCGTACCGCAGCGACCGCCGGAAGATCCCTGTGCGGTGGCGGTACAGCGGGCCCTTCGGCGACACGAGGGCGATGCGCACGCGCCGGCATCGCGTCGCCGGCGCATATACCGCGCGCCATCGCTAGCGCTAGCGCGAGCGCTGGCCCTGCCCTCAGGCCAACGCCATCTCGAACCCCGGCCGCGCAGCGTCGATGGAGCGCCCGGCCCAAGGGGAGTCGGCGAGCGCGAGCGAAAGCAGCGTCATGGGGACGCGGACCGCGGGGAAGCCGCGAAGCCCCGCCTCCAGGCGCGACCCGGACGGCACCATGAGCGCGAGGAAGTTCAGGTCGCGCGACGCCGGGTCGTCCCATGCCGCGTCGAGGAGCGACGCCAGGACCGCAGGGTCGTCGCCGCGGACCTCGAGGTGCGACATCGTCGCGAACCGCAGGAAACCTCCAGGGGGCGGAAGCGGTCGCATCCCG
>DATDQL010000332.1:0-6120 GCA_035292305.1 Thermoplasmatota archaeon | reverse complement strand
CTGGGGGTACGCGACGGTGCTGAAGACGCGTTCGGCGCTGCGTTCACGGACGCACCGGACGATCGTGCCGGACGGATCAGCCGCGCGCGAACCCGGAGCGGCGGCGCGCGAGGCCGAGCTGCGGATGCGGTGAAGGGGCTCGGCCGCACGGGTCCTGCCACGGCGCCCGGCGATCCAAACCACCAAGGCACCAAGGAAGGTTTGGCCACTCTCAGGGACCACGAACTCCCACAGTCTTGGTGTCTTCGTGGTTTGAACTGACTTGCCAGCCGCAGAGCGCCCCGTGCTCCGGGGCGCCCGTCAGAGCACGCCTTCCTCGGCCAGCAGCGCCCGCACGCGTCGCTCGATCTCGTCCCGGATGCGACGGAACGCGTCGAGGTCCTTCCCCTTCGGGTCCTCGAGCGCCCAATCCGCCATGCGCTTCCCAAGGAACGCGGGGCACGCGTCCTCGCCGCAGCCCATCGTCACGACGAGATCGCAGCGTTCGCGGATCCACGGCTCGTCGAACCCTCGGCTCGAACTACGCGAGAGATCCACGCCCTTCTCCCGCATGACGAGGATCGCCTCCGGCAGCACGCGTCCGAGAGGTCGGCTGCCGCCGCTTCGCGCGTCGACGCGATCCCCCGCGAGGGCCTTCGCGAAGCCTTCGGCCATCTGGCTGCGCGCGCTGTTGCCGACGCACGCGAAGAGGACGCGCAGCCGCGGGGGCACGGGGCGGGGAGCGCCCTTCTCGGGGATGAAACCCACTCGCGCGACGACGGAAGCCCAAGACCGACCTGATGGTGTTGACCTTCGTCGCGGCCGCGAGGGTGACCTACTGCGCGGCTCGCCGCCGCATTGCGTACACGCCGCCCGCCGCAGCGCCGGCGAGTCCGAGCACGCCGATGACCGGCGTCGCCGCGGGAGCGAACGCAGCGGATTGCGTCTCGACCTCGCCCGCGGCCCCGTCATCACCCGCGGGAGTGGACGCCGCAGGCGCGGTCGCCGCGGTGCCGAGGTCGCAGGCCGGCACCGCCTCGAACGCGGCGGTGCGGACGAGCAGCTCGTCCGCGCCCGCGGAGCCGCGGAGGTCGCCGTTCTCGTGAGCGACGGCCGCGATGCGCACGCCGGCGAGCGCGCTCGGCGGGGCGTCCTTCGTGACCGCGAGGGTCAGGTGCGCGATAGCCCGCGCCTGCTTGCCGACGCCGAAGCTGTTCGGGAGATCGGCCGTGTTCATCGGGTTCACGGAGACGGTCGCGGGGCTCACGACGCCGACGAGCCAGGGCGGCATCGTCTCGATGACGAGGTCGATCTCGGTCGGCCGCGTCGCGAGGCCGAAGGTGTACGTGTAGATCACGTGGATCGGGAGGACGACGGTCTCCTCGCGGTCGAGTGCGTCGTCGAGCGGGACGACGGAGATCACCGTGTTCGTCTCACTCTGCCCGGCCTGGGCCGAGGCTCCGCCCGTCGCCGCGAGGAGGAGGAACGATACGATCCCGAGGGTGCGCATGGTCATCGCCTCCCGACGACGTGCTCGGCGGAACCCTGTTGTGGATAACGCCCTTGATGAAGCGGCATCTAGAACCACGGCGCACGGCGGCATGGCAACTCTTTTAGGAGGGAGGGTCGTCCGACGCCCGTGCATCGCACGCTCCTCGCGGTCGTCGCGCTGCTCGCCGGCCCGCTCGCCGGCTGCCTCGCGCCGAACGACGCGCCGGACGCCGCGCCCCTCGTGTGCGGCACGCCGCCGAGGCCCTGCGACGCCGCGCACGGGCCCGTCGCGCAAGGCGTCCTCGACAACGCGACGTTGGGAGCGACACCCGTGTGGGAGGTCGGCGACTGGTGGACGTACAACCTCGTCGGCAGCACGTCCGGACCGAGCAGCATGACGCTCGTCGTCGCCACGGTCGCCGGCACGTACGAGGTCCGACCGACGGACAACCGGAGCGCCTTGCGCGAGACGCTCGTGGACCTCTCGTTCGTCGGCAACATCGGCCTCGATCTCTCGGGCGACGACGCGGGCTCCCGCGCCCGGTTCTTCGACTGGCCGCTCGAGGACGGCAAGTCCTGGGGCATGACGATCGACGGGCGATCGACCCGCGTCACGGCGAAGCTCAACAAGCAGGTGTGGGACCTCGTCGCGCGCGAGGGCAACCAGACCGTCGTGAAGTACACGTACGACCCGAAAGTGAAGTGGTTCACGCGCGTGCGCTTCGGCGCCGACGAAGCGTTCGGCGTGGACATGAACCGCGCTGGGAACGGGTTCGTCGGCGACGTGTTCTCGTCGACCGCCACGGAGCGGTACTCGTACACGACCGGCGGCACGGCCGCGGGCTCGTTCACCATCAATCCGGGGGCCTCCGTCGTCGCGGTGCTGTGGGCGTACCAGGGCGGGCCGAACTTCGCGGCCTCCGCGCGTCTCGTGGACCCGAAGGGCGGGGCGTTCGAGCCCTTCCCGACGGCGAACTGCGTCCAAGCCGCTTGCGTTCGGAAGGACGGGATTGCGACGTACAACTCGGTGCCTGGGAACTGGGCCGTGAACACCGACGCGGCGGGGACGGGCTCTTTGTTCCTCAAGGTGTACGAGGTCGTGGACGTGCGCAAGCGCGTCGGATGAGCGGAAAAGGTTGAAGCCCCGCGGGACGGTGCGCCGCCGGGGACCGCATGCCGCGCAAGCCTTCGAAGAAGGACCTCCTGCACACTCCGATCCAGCAGTTCGAGGGCGCGAAGGTCGACTCCGTCGCCGACCTCGCGGACGCCTTCAAGGGCATGTCGTTCCAGGCACGCAACCTGGGGACGGCGATGGGCGTGTGGGAGAACATGCTCACGGACGAGGATCGGCCGACGATCGTCCTCGGTCTCGCGGGTTCTCTCATGGCGGGCGGTCTCCGCAAGGTGCTGCGGGACCTCGTGAACGCGAACCTCGTCGACGTCATCGTGACCGTCGGCAGTCAACCGTACCAGGACCTGTACGCGTGCCGCGGTCACGACTTCTGGCGCTCCTCGCCCGACGTGGACGACCTCATGCTGCGCGAGCATTTCCTCGACCGCCTCTTCGACACGCTCGTCGACGAGGAGATGTTCCGCGACACCGACGAGTATCTCGGCCAGCTCTTCGGCAAGCTCGAGCCGCGGTCGTACACGACGCGCGAGATCTACGCGTACCTCGCTTCCCATTTCGACGATCCGGACTCGTGGCTCGTCGCCGCGCAGCGCCACGGCGTCCCCGTGTTCTGCCCTGCGATCAACGACTCGTCGCTCGGCATCGGCATGGTCGCGAACTACGTAAAGGCGAAGAAGGCCGGGAAGAGATTCCCCACGGTCGATCCGATCCGGGACGCCTACGAGCTCTCGCAGATCAAGTTCAGGTCGAAGAAGACCGGGGTCATCTACATCGCGGGCGGGGTCTCGAAGAACTACATCCAGCAGACCGAGGTCATCAGCGAGATCCTCGGCTACGAGCCCGGCGGCCACCAGTACGCGATCCAGCTCACGACCGACTTCCCCGACTGGGGCGCCCTCAGCGGCTGCACGTTCCAGGAGGCGCAGAGCTGGGGCAAGATCTCGAAGGACGCGAAGTTCAGCCAGGCGCGCGTCGACGTCACCATCGGACTGCCCATCCTCACGGCCGCGCTCCTCCAGAAGGAGAACCTGTGGCGCGACCGCACCCGGTTGCGTTGGCGTTGGAGCAAGGACGGCGAGCTCGAGGGCATGGATCCGACGCCTCCGCGCGGCGCCGCAGCGGCCAAGCCGAAGAAGGCCGCGCGGACGAAGGCGAAGTGAGGCGGGCCGACGCGTCGGCGGGTACGGTTGAGCGCTCGTCCGAGCCCGAGCCCCGGCCCGAGCCCCACACAAGGCGTTTCCCCTAGTGTTCGGTCCGCGCCGACCGTTCTGTTTCATGCGCCTCAGACACCATTTTTATACGCCAGGGGCACTTGGGCGACCCGTGGAGGACGTCTCTCCGGCGGCCCGCGAGGACTTCGTCACCTCGCCGTTCGGCCCGAGCGCGGTCGGCAGGAACGACGCCGTCGCGCTCGACCGGGACGCCCTCAAGCTCCTCGCCTCCGACACGCGGTTGGACATCCTCAAGGCGCTCCGCACGCGCCGGATGACCGTTTCGGAGCTCTCCTCCTCCCTCGCGCTCGGCAAGTCGACCGTCTTCGAGCACGTGAACAAGCTCGTCGACGGAGGCCTCGTCGTCCGCCACGACGACCCGCATCGCGAGTGGGTCTACTACGAGCTCGCGCAGAAGTCCAGACGTCTGTTCAATCCCGTCTCCGCGAAGATCGTCCTCATGCTGTCGAGCGTGATCGGCCTCGCCCTCGCCGCCCTCGTCGGGTGGTCCCTCGTCAGCACCGCGGGCGGCGGCCTGACCGTCGACGCCGGGCCCTCCGAGGCCCTCGCGGGCGAATCGACCGTGTACGTCATCGACGTCCGCACGAGCGGCGGCGACGCGTTCGCGGACGCGGCCGTGTGGGCCCTCGACGCGGAGCGGTATCAGGCGTTCCGCGACGGCACCGCGCCCGCAGGTTCCATGCTCGACACGATCGACGGCGAGATCGCGGGCCGCGCGATCGTCCGCAAGGCCCTCGCCGAAGGCGACTGGCACTTCGTCGCCCAGGGCGCCGACGACCTCGCGAGCCGCGACGGTTCTGGGGTCGTGCACGTCACGGCCGCGCAGCTCCACGCCGATCCCTCGCCGCTGCTCGTCGGCGCCGACGAAGGCCGCCCCGTGCGGCTCTGGCTCACCCACGCCGGCGAGGTCCTCGAGGACGGCACCCTCAGCATCAGCGGGACCTCCGCGAGGTTCGCCGACGGCGACGCGCTCCCCGTCGACGAACCCATCGTCATGGCACGCATGGACATCCTCTGGCCCGGGGACGCGAGTTTCATGTACAAGCCGGCGACCGAGGGCAGCTTCTTCGCGGGCGTCCGCGGGACGCTCCCGGTCGAGCTTCCCGAGGTCTCCGTCGCCCCCGAGTTCCTCGTGCTCGGTCAGTCCGCGAACGTGACGGTGACGGTCTGGCACGGCGCGCGTGGTTCCATCCCCGACGCCCCCGTGCGCGTCGTCGTCGACGACTGGCCGTTCGACCAGCTCCACCGCTCGCCCGACGCGACGGGCAGGACGGACGCCCGCGGGGTCGCGCTCGTGCCCGTCGCGCCGCGCGAGCCGGGCCAGGTCCGCGTCTACGTCGGCGACTACCTCGTCGGGCGCATCCCGATCGTCCAACTCATGACGGTCTCGACGACGAGCACTTCCCTCGGCCTCGAGCTCTGGGCCGAGGACCTCGCGACGCGCTCCGCGATCGTGAACGCCGTCGTGGAGCAAAGCGGCGAGACCGTGGGGCTCACCGACATCGACGGCCACCTGCTCGTTTCGGAGCGCGGCCCGGTCGTCGTCCGCGCGGACGGCTACGCGCCCTACGGCCTGTCCGAGCCTGGCTACGAAGCCTCCGTCGTCCATTGGGTCTCCGGGCCCGCGCCGGACCAGGACGACCCGGCCCCGGTGACGGTCACCGAGATCGCGCTCGCAGACGGCGACGTGCGCGTCCCGGCCGGCGGCGTCGTCCACGTGACGGCGCGGCTGTCGAACCCGCGCGACACCGCCACGCTCGAGCGCGCCGTCCTCACCGTCGACGGCTCAACGTGGTCCGTGCAGGACGTCGCGCTCGCTCCGGGCGACTCGCGGACGGTCGCGTTCCCCGTCCTCCTGCGCGAGCCGGGCATCCACCGCCTGAGCGTGAACGACGCGAGCGCGCTCGAGGTCACGGTCGTGCCGAGCCCGACCGTCCAGAGCGCCGACGTCGAGCCGCACGCGGTGCCGTTCCCGTGGGTCGGGACTGTGCTCGTCACGGTCGGGGCCGCATTCGCGCTGCGCCGGCGCCCGTAGGCCTTCTGCTCCGGCGCAGCAACGTGAACCACCAAGACACCAAGGCACCAAGACTTTCGGGGGCTTGTCCCGGATGCGGGACAGCACCGACCCCTTGGTGCCTTGGTGGTTCGGGTCGACTGGCCCGCCGCCATTATCTCCTGCGCCGCGTTCGTCGCTCCGTTGACCACCGTCGTCATCTCCCACGCAGACCCCGCGTCGCTCACCATCCGCGACGCGCTCCTTGCGGCCGGCGATTGGAAGGAGCGCGG
>DATDQL010000331.1:0-5678 GCA_035292305.1 Thermoplasmatota archaeon | reverse complement strand
GACGGCGCCGTGAACCTGAGCCTGCGCCGCCGAGTCCTCGCGACCAGTCAGGACGAAGGCGCGACGTGGGACCTGCGGCCGATGTTCCCCATCGTGCCCACTCCGGGGCGGCTCGCGGACGCCCGGTACCGCAGCGGCGCCGCGGGCATCGACCTGGCCGCGGACGCGAGCGGCGGCGAGCACGACGGTCGGCTCTACGCGGCCTGGTCGGACAACAGGACCGGCAACTCGGAGATCCTGGTGGCCTGGTCCGACGACCGGGGGGTCACCTGGAGCGAGCCCGCGTTCGTGACAGCCGACCCGAGCCCCCAGTTCATGGTGCGGCCCGAGGTCGGCGACGACGGCACGGTCCACCTGCTCTACATGGACCGCCGCTACGACCCCGAACACCGCCTCCTCGACCTGACCCATTCGTGGAGCGAGGACGGCGGCGCGACGTGGCAGCACCAGCGCGTCACCAGCGTCAGCTTCGACGGCGACCTCGGAATCCACCAGAACGGGAGCCCGTTCATCGGGGACTACAACGGCATCGACGCCATCGGTGACGAGGTCTGGATGGGGTTCCCCACGACGGTCACGGGTCGCGCGGAGTTGGTCGTGGCGCGAGCCGTGCGCTCGGGGGGCACCTGAATGCGACTCTTCCTCGTGCTCCTGGTCTTTGCGCCGGCGCTCGCCGGGTGCCTCGACGCGGGCCCTAGCGAGATCGGGGCGGGCGGGTTCGCCGCCCCTCGTCTCACCTGCCTCGCCCCGTGCATCGTGGAGGTGGACGAGAGCCCCGGCCGCGCGTGGGAGCCGTCGGTCGCGGTCGACCCGACCGATCCCCGGCACATCCTCGCGGCGAGCATGGAATACCCCGCCGCGGGAGACGCGCGGCGGGCCGTCCTGAACCGCATCTGGTTGAAGATCCACATCTCCGTCGACGGGGGGGCGACGTGGGAGAGCCGGGCGGCCGGCGGCGGGGCCGACTCGGATCGGGATCACGAGAACTTCATGGACAACGTGCTGGCGGACCCCGTCGTCGCGTTCCTCGCCGACGGGACGGCCGTCCTTGCGTTCCAGGCGAGCACGGCGCCCGGGGTGGCGGTCGGGGTCGTGGAGGACGCACGGACCATCTACTTGGCCCGCTCCCCGGACGGCGGTCGGACCTGGCCTGAGATCGTCCGCGTCGCTGACGGGGTCGGGCCGAACTCCCGCGGGTTGCAGCTGATCGGCGGGTTCCGCCCCGACAACGCGTGGCTCGCGCAAGGCCGGGACGGGACGCTCCTCCTCGCGTGGCTGTCGATCAGCAACGACCCCAACGACCCCACGGGCGTGCAGGGCGCGATCAGGTTCTCGGCGTCGGACGACGGCGGTCGGACCTGGACCGAGCAAGCCCCCGTAGACGACCGCGCTGGGCACGTGTTCGTGGTCGCGTTCCCGTTGATCGACGCGGCCGGCGACTGGCACGTCTCGTACTGGGACGAGGTCACGGGCGTGCTCCTCGTCGCGACGTCCCGCGACCACGGGTCGTCCTGGGAACCGCGTGAGATCAGCGACCGCGCCTCGCCGGCGTTCCTCAAGGCGGGGCCGCACGCGGACGGCGAACGGCTCTGGCTCGTCTACCAGGCGGAAGGCGAAGAAGACGGGACCCAGGTCCCGGTCGTGCGCTGGAGCGACGACGGCGGGTCCACGTGGTCCACGCCCGCCGCGATCGACGAGGAGCAGCCCTACACATCCGTGCCCGCCCTCGACATCGCGGAAGACGGCACCGCCATCATCGCCTGGTTCCATAACTTCGCATCGACGACGGAACTCCGGTTCGTCGCGATCCGCGGGGACACGCTCGGTGGGTCGTTCACTGCCGCGGGCGGGATCCCAGGGAACGGGGCCAACGTCGGCGATTATTTTGGGCTGGCGGCGCTCGCCGACGGGGCGATCGCGGTGTATACTGCGCGGGGTGAGTCCTCGCGCGACGTCTTTGCGGCGCGCGTCACGCTACGACCGTGACGCCCGCTTCCTTGCGGAGGTCGGTGTCGCACGTCAGAAGTGTCGCGCCGACGCGACGCGCCGTCGCGAGGATGAGGCAATCGGCGATACTGACCTTCTCGCGCCCGGCCTTGCGCAGTCGCACCCACGTCGCCGCCCCATCGAGCGCGTCGTCCCGCGTGAGGTCCTGCAGGACCGACACGGATTCGACCTCCTCCACGATGCCGAAACGTCTCGTGCGCCTGCGCAGGCTCGCCGCGCGAAGCTCGGCGATCACGAGCGGGTGCGTGAAGAGATCGGCCTCTGCGTGGGTGTCGAGGGCTGACCTCGCGGCGGCGTTTCCGTTGAGGATCCGGATCCAGACGCTCGTGTCGAGGAGGACCGCGGAAGGCCCGTCAGACGCCATGCTCGCCCCAGAGATCCGCATCATCCGGGAGCGCGATGCCCTTGTGCTTGCCGAACAGCCCGAGCGCGCCCGAGACGGTCTTGCGCCGGGGCCGCACCTGAAGGTCCACGACTTCGCCTTCGGATAGGCCGAGGCGCCTCGCTTCTGCGGCCGGCACGCGCGCGTAGAGCGTCTGGTTGATGCGGACGATCCTCGACTCCACCATGTTCAACAATATGTTTAGGGTGAGTAGGCAGATGAAGCTTTTCCTCCGCGAGGCCGCGGCCGGACACTCGTCGGACAGGAGGCTATTTGACTGCACGGGCCGGGTCGGGCAAGTGCGCGCCGGGATCGCCCTCGTCCTGCTTGCCCCCGCCCTCGCGGGGTGCTTCGGCGCCCCGGTGGATCCGCTCTCGGACGCGGACACCTCATTGGCCCAGCCCGTCTTTCGTTACCTGTGCGCTGGCGACAACGGCGACGGCTCGGCGGACCCCTGCCTCGCCCAGCTCCCGCGCGGCGACGCGATGCTCCAGCAGCCCTACGTCGCGATTCACCCCGGGAACCCCAACATCATGGCCGTGGGCGCGCACTACGCGAACCCTCCGGCGGAGCTGGCCGTCGGCCTCGTATCTGGCGACGCCTCCGGGACCCGAATCGCGGTGTACCTCACTGAGGACGGCGGTGCCACCTGGCGCGAGAGCTTCGCGACGCCACCGGCGATGAACCCGGGCCCGCTCGACCTCGTTCACCAGGGGGACGCCGCCCTGCTGTTCGATCCCGAAGGCAGACTCCACGTCACCGCCCTTGCAAGGGTCGAGCGCGCCGGCGACACCGAGGACCTCAACGGCGTGAACGGGCTGCGGACCTACTATGTCCGGAGCGACGACCTCGGCAGGACGTGGGGCGAGCCCGTCTGGCTGGGGACGGACGACGTGGGGCACACCCGCAACTGGATCGTGCGGGATCCTGCGAGCGGCGCGCTCTACGTTGTGTGGTTTGACGGCTCCAGCGATTTTTCGGAGCAAACGACATTTGTCGCCTGGAGCCGCGATGGCGGCGCGACGTGGCGCGCGCAGGAGCCCGGGCAACGCCCATCCTGCCACCGCTTGGGAGCGCCCGTCGTGCTCGACGGGGTTTTGCGCTTCGCTTGTACGCGCTTCGCGGAAGGCGAGGGCGTGGTGGTTCAGATCTACGCCTTCGACGCCTCGGACGGACACTCGACGCTCCTGGCGGAACTCGACGAAGTGGGTGACGCGGCCTATACGTTCTTGACCCTCCTGGCCGACGGGACCCTGGCGATGCACTATGACGACTGCAGGGGCTGGGGCACGACCTTCGCGCCGAACCCGCCGAATCCTTGCCCGCTCGATTCCCCTCTCTTGCGAAGCGCGGACGCGGGGCTAACGTGGAACGCAGTAGGTTCGGCCTTGAGCCTCGCCACCGGGGACTGGCATCGCGGACGGGTCTTTTGGAGCGAGGCGGATCCGTTCGGTGACCAGCATCTGCTCGTGCGATACGAGCGGGACGAGCCGCTTGGGCCCGCGGACCCCACGGGGCGCGTGTTCACGCCCGTGGCGTACGAAGCGCGGCACCTCGTGCTCGATGGCCGCGGCGCTTTGGTTCACAGCGTGGTTCTGGAGACGTGGCGGAGTGAGGTTGCGCGCGCGGACGAATGGGTGCCCGGCCTTGACGACGAAGGCCGGCAGCGGGAGGGGCACCCCCGGTGCGCCGGGATGTCCTGCTTCAACGGCATCGGATGGGCGGGTGACCGCGGCCTCATCGCTTTCGCGCATGACGGCGCCGTCAAGCTTGCGCTCGTGACGCGAGATGGCCCCCCGCTCCGGGCCCTGCCGCCGATCGAGGCGCCGCCGATTCGGGCCTACGTCCCGCCGCCTCCGCCGCGCGGTCTCGACGAACCCATCGAGCGCGAGTTCACCGGGCGCGCCGACTTCACCTACTGTTATGCCTCCGAGCCGGCCCCCGTCGCCGAGTTAGGCTCCGAGAAGTTCGAGTTCGACGTGCCGCCCGACACCCGTTACGTCGATGGGACCCTGCGATGGGCGAACGCCGGACCCGTCGCGGACCTCGACTTGATGCTCTACGATGCAGAGGGCGACGCCTTCGATGCCGCGACCGGCGACGTGCCCGAGACGTTCCATTTCGAGCTGCACGAGGGCGACCAAGGGGCGTGGACGGCCCTCGTCTACAACTGCGAGAACCTGCCGACCGATTTCACGCTGAGCCTGGAGCTGTCGTGATGCGCGTGCTCCTCGCGCTCGCGCTCGTCGCACCCGCGCTCGCCGGGTGCCTCGGCCAAGGCGACACCGTTCTGGCCGCGGAATTCGACCCGTCCGCCCCGCATTGCGTCGGCGCATGCCCGCGCATCGTGGACGACTCGCCCGTCCGCGCGTGGGAGCCGTTCCTCGCCGTGGATCCCAAGGATCCCGATCACCTGGTCATCGCGCATTCCGAGATGACGGACGACTTCCTCAACGCGTCCTACACTCTTGGCAAGACGCGCGTCTCTGTCACCGAGGATGGGGGCGCGACGTGGGAGACGCGCGTCGTGCCCGGCGGCGTCGAAGCCGGTCCGACGCATCCGCTCGCCGGATACGCGAGCGTCGGCTATGACCCTGTCCTCGTCTTCCTTCCCGACGGCACTCTCGTCATGAGCGCGCTTGCATCGAACACGGTCGATGTCCCGGGCGTCCCTGTCCATGTGTGGCCGGGGTTGACCGTCTACACGTCGCGCTCGACCGACGGCGGGCGTACCTGGCGGGATGTGCGTATCGTCGATCAAGGCGCGGGTGTCGTGGCGTTCGACACCATTGTTGGCGCTGCCGCCGGCGCGATGTGGAAGAACAACGACAAGGAGTGGTTGGCGCTCGGCCCCGATGGCACCTTGCTCCTCGTCTGGACGCAGTTCACCTACATGCATCCCGACGACGACATCAATCCCCTGGAAGCGGGCGGACGGCTCGTCTTCTCGTCCTCCGAGGACGGGGGCCTCAGTTGGTCGCCCGTCCGCATCGTCGACGGCGAGGGTCGTGGCCACGGCGCCTCACCCGTCATCGGCCGCGACGGCGTCTGGCGCGTCGCCTACGTCGACCACGCGAGCGCGCTGCTGCGCTTCGCGGAAAGTCACGACCATGGGCAGACATGGGAGGCGCGCACCATCGGCGCAACATCGTGGATACCCGTCATGCGCGCGCAGGCGCTCGCCTCGGGCGTCGAGCGCCTCCTTCTCACCTACACAACAGGCGGCGACGAGCGCAGAGGCGAGCACCAGATCGAGTTCACGTGGTCCGACGACGGGGGAGCGACGTGG
>DATDQL010000330.1:0-2315 GCA_035292305.1 Thermoplasmatota archaeon | reverse complement strand
GGATGGTGGCGAGCAGCACGAGCTTGCTCTGCGTCGGCAGCGTCCGGACGACCTCGGTGACGCGATCGAGCTCGATCTTGTTCTGCGCCTTGCGCACGTGCTTCTCCGTGACCATGCGCACGTTCTCGCGTTCCGCGATCTCCGCGGCGACGCGGAGGAGGTCGAGCGCACGGCGCGCGTCGCCGTGCTCCTGGGCAGCGAGCGCGGCGCACACCGGGATGACGGATTCCTCGAGCGCGCCGTCCTTGATCGCGATTGCCGCGCGCTGGATGAGGATGTCCTTGAGTTGCGCGGCGTCGTAGGGCGGGAAGATGATCTCTTCCTCGCCGAGGGACGACTTGACGCGCGGGTCGAGGAACTCTGTGAACTTGAGGTCGTTCGAGATGCCGATGACGCTCACGCGGGCGCGCTTCAGGTCGTCGTTGATGCGGGAGAGGTTGTACAACGCGTCGTCGCCGTTCTTGAACACGAGCTTGTCGATCTCGTCGAGGAGGATGACCGCGACGCCGGCCTTGCTGTCCATGTTGTCCTTCAGCTTCTGGTAGACCTCGTCCGTCGGCCAACCGGTGAAGGGGATGCGCTCGCCGTACTCGTCGATGAAGTGGTTCGCGATCTGCGTGAGGACGCGGTACTGCGTGTCGACGACCTCGCAGTTGATGTAGATGCAGTGCGTCGGCTTGCCGAGTTCGAGCCCGGTCTTGTGGAGTTGCTTGCCCACATAGCGCGTGACCGCGGTCTTGCCCGTCCCCGTCTTGCCGTAGATGAACACGTTCGACGGGGTCTCGCCGCGCAGCGCCGTCACGAGGATGGACGCGAGCTGGCTCACCTGCGCGGAGCGGTGCGGCAGCTCGTCGGGCGTGTAGCTTGGACGGAGCGCCTCCTTGTTCTTGAACATCGGTTCGCTGCGGAGGAGACTCTCGAACAACCCGTCCTTGATCAAGCGCCGACCTCCCCGAACGTCCCCTGCGAAATCGAGGGTCCCCTGACCGAGCCTGTATCGTGCATGTTCTTCGTCTCCCGCTCTCGGGGTCCGGCCCCCCGACATCCCGACGCGCATCCACGCGCCGCCTCCCGCATCGCGGACCTGCCGGACTGGTCCGTGTTCCAGAGCTCCCGCTGGGCTCCAAGAGCTCGCCAAGTCGAAAGCCTGGCCCGGTGAAGGACCCGCTCCCCCCTGCGCGACCTCGTCGCGACCCCAGGAGCGCCGACGACTGTAGCGGATGCATACGAAGGCGTGCGCCTGGAATAAACGTTTCGCGGCTGCGATTTCTTTCGTTCGAATCGATGGACACGAACCCCTTGAGTTCGTGTGGAGACGTCGGACGCGCGCCGGGTTTCCGCCGATCCCGTCGGAGTTGTCGCCTCCGATCGGACCCTTCGGAGTCCGCGCGGGTACGTGCACACGTCCGAGCATCTCGCCGTGGACGCAGACGGTGGGATCGTCGCATTGAGCGTTGCGAAAGACTCGTCCCTCGCTCGCGGGACGCTTTCGCGCCGAGAGGCGGCATGCCACGGGACGGAAGCGGGTCCGCATGGATCCGGCCGCTCTCGCCCCGTCGCGATCGCGTACGGGCCCGAGCGTTCGCCGCGCTCTCCGTTCGGGCGCCGCGGACGGGTCACGGCACCCGTCGCAAAAACAGGGGGGACGGCACCGTCGCGCGCGACCGCTCGCGCGACGCACGAGCGCGCCGCGGACCGAGGATAGAGATCGAGACACGGACCGTCGACGCGCGGCGCCGCTTCCGGCGTCATGGGTCTTCGCGCTCGCAGCGACGCGTCACGTCCCTTTCGCGCGGCCGAGCTGCCGCGGGGAGGTGGCGCGCGAAGGGAACGCACGGTCGCTTCGGCGGTCGAGTGCCGCGGATCGAACGCAGCGCAACCACCAGCTCGCGCGCGCAACCTCCGGGGCGGCGGGAGTCCCCCGCCCGTCATCGCGCGACCGGGCCTCGGTGACGGCATACGTCGACGAGAAGCCGCGGGCGCGTCTTTCCGGTCCGTGTCACGAGAGCAAAACGACCGTGGCCCCGAGGGACTTGGGCGGCCCGTCTCCGTGGGTTCATCTGGAGGGCCGGAGTGCTGAGGGTCGAGAGCCGGATCCGCGCCGGGGGGTAACGGTCGTCCGGCGACCGCCGGACGCGATGGAAAAGGAAACGAGCGGGCCGGCCCGATTGGGAGGCTGTCGGGAGGCTAGTCGGAGGGACCGACCCGGTCGATTCCACCAGCGGAGTGCGACGCCCGGTATCCCGGACGCGGGCCGCCTCGCGGCGGTCCGAAGCACCCAGCAACGGAGGTACGGCGACGCGCGCCGCCCGAAG
>DATDQL010000329.1:0-3282 GCA_035292305.1 Thermoplasmatota archaeon | reverse complement strand
CCGGGCAGGGACGCACGCGGTCCGGATGCAGGCGCCGGGATTCGAACCCGGGCAGGGAGCTTGGAAGGCTCCGATCCTACCGCTAGATTACGCCTGCGCGGCGAACCCCGGGAACACGGGACCGCTAAAAAGGGCGCCGGTGCGGTCGCGCACGGGTTTCCCGGCCCGTCGTCGTGCCGGACCGGCATTGTTCCCGAGGGACTCGGGGGCCCGGGCCCGTCCACGTTCAAGTCCAGCCCTGCGCACCTTCCGAAAGCGTCTTTATACGATGGGCGCAGAGGTGCGAGGCGTGCCACGAAGGAGTCCCTGGGGAGGGCTTGCCTTGACCGTCCTCGGCGTCGGGGCGGTCTCGGCGACGTTCGTCTTCGTGAGCCCGAAGGAGTCCATGTTCGCGCCGGCCGCGGTGGGCGGCGCGGGGCTCGCGCTCATGGGCGCGACCATCGTCGCGAAGTCGTTGCTCTACCGGCCGCCACCGCCTGCGCCTCGCGCGGCGCACCTCACCTTCTACGAGCGCGCGCGGCACGCCGTGCCGCCGCCGAGCGCGAAGGACCCGAGACCGGTCCAGCTCGCGGCCTCGCCGTCGCGTCCCCCGACGGACGAAGAGCGGCACATGGCGGAGCTCGACCGGGAGATCCGCGACGTGAGCCGCCAGATCGACAAGGCGAAGGTCATGTACGGGACCGGGAAGCTCTCGCGCGAGGGCTACGTCGCGTACGTCCGCGACCTCGAGGCGAAGCGCGGGACGCTCGAGGCGAAGCGCGCGCACATCCAGCTCAGCGGCGCCTGAGGTCTAGAACTTCGAGCCTGCGAGTTCCACGCTGCGGGACGGGACGGCGATGCCCTTTCCCTCCACGATCTTGCCGACGACCTTCGCCGGGAAGTGTCTCGCGAGGAGCGACGCGGCGGCTTCGGCCTCGTCACCGGGGACGACGACCGCGAGGCCCATGCCCATGTTGAACGTGCGGTGCATTTCGTCCTCCGCGATGCTCCCCGCCTCCCGCACGAGGTCGAACACGGCCGGGATCGGGAGCGGATCGTCGAGCACCCAGCGCACGTCGCGCCGGAGGCGCGGGAGGTTCAGCAGGCCGGAGCCTGTGACGTGCGCGATGCCGTGCACGTCGTGCGCCGCGAGGCATTCGAGGGCGGCGCGGACGTAGATGCGCGTGGGCTCGAGCAGGACGTCCCCGAGGCTCCGGCCGCCGGAGGCCTTGTCCGTGTACGCGTGGCCCGCGGCTTCGAGGGCCTTGCACGCGAGCGTGTAGCCGTTCGAGTGGATGCCGCTCGAGGCGACGCCGACGACGGCGTCGCCGGGCCGCACGCGCTCGCCGGTGAGGATGCGGTCCTTCCGGACGACGGCGAGGCAGGTGCCCGCGAGGTCGAAGCCCTTCACGAGGCCCGGCAGGATCGCGGTCTCGCCGCCGACGAGGCTGACGTTCGCCTGACGGCAGCCTTCGTCGAGCCCCTTGCCGAGCTCGGAGGCGAGGGCCGCGTCCGCACGTTCGACGGCGAGGTAATCGACGAACGCGAGCGGCTCCGCGCCGACGCAGACGGCGTCGTTCACGTTCATCGCGACGCAGTCGATGCCGACGGTGTCCCACTTGCGCATCGCGTTCGCGACCTCGAGCTTGGAGCCGACGCCGTCCGTGCAGAGCACGAGCGCGTGCTCGCCGAACTCGACCATGCCCGCGTAGTGCCCCGGGGGTCCGATCGGCGCGCCGGGGCCGGGGGGGCGCGCGAACCGCGCAGCCTTGAGCAGCGCGCGTGCAGCGGCGTCCTTCGCGCGGATGTCGACGCCGCTTCCCGCGTACGTCATCGGCTCGGCCACGCGGCGGCAATCCGCTCGGGCGTCAAGAACCCCACGGTCATCGCCCCGTGAAACGCACGTCGTCGCATCCGCGGACCCACGCAGGGTCGCCCGCAAGGTGCGCGCTGAAGCACGCGCGGTACGTGCCCGCGGGCCACCGGTCCGGCGCCTCCGCCGCCGTCCACGAGACGCCCTTCTCCGCGTCGTTTGCGCGCAGGTGCCCGTAGTGCGCGGTGACGTTGATGGCGTCCTGCGCGGCGAGAAGGAGTCCCGGCGCGGCGCCTTCGTCGACGACGGCCACGCGGCGCCACGCGCCCGCGTCGGTCCTCGCGTAGAGCCAGAGGACCGGCGGGTCCGTGTCGAACGCGAGCGACGCGTCGCCGGCGTTGCCGATCACGAACCCGATCCGCGACCGGTTGCCGGTGGGCCAGGTGTCGACGACGAGGGGCGTGCGCGCCGTCGCCTTGCGGCATGTCTCCGTGTCGGGCGCCTCGCGGCAGTCCGTCGCGTGCGTCGCAGGGGCGGGCGGCGATACGACATCGCGGCCCTCGTCGAGGCAACCCGCGAGCGCGGGCCCGACGAGCGCGACGAGGACAGGGAGGACGCGACGGCGGATCATCTCAATCCTCGAGCGAGGCGGCGTACACGAGCGGGAGGACGACCGTCGCATCGCCTTCGAGGTTGACGATACGCGCGTCCTCCTTCACCTTCCCCCACGAGATGGCCTCCTCGAGCCTCGCTCCGGAGAGGCTCCCGTCCCACTCCACGGCCGTCGTGATGTACACGGCGAGGTCGAGGCCGCCGCGGAACTGGCTCCACCAGATGACGTGGTGCTTCGAGATGCCGCCGCCGATCATGAGCGCGCCGAGCTCGCGCGCGTCGAAGGCGAGGTCTGCGAGCGCCTGCTCGTCGCCGAATAGGTCGAGCGTGAAGTCGCGCTGGCGCTGCCATTGCATCCACAGCTGCGCGCCGACGGCGCCGTCCGTCGGTCCCGGGACGAAGATCGGGACGTTCCGCTCGTACGCGGCGCGCAGGATGCTCCCTTCCGAGCCCGGCTCGGCGGCGAGGCGGCGGCCGAACTCGCGGCAGATCTGCGACGTCGACCAGCGCGCCTGCGTCTTGCCCATCTCCTCGAGCCACGGCCGAAGGCGTTCCTCCAGGATCTCCCCGTAGGACTCGTTCGGGACGAGCACGTTCCCGAGGCGGTTGACGCCCTCGCGGTGCAGCGCGCGGTCGTCCATCGCGAAATCGCCGTGGTAATAGTCGCGCCACGTGCGCGCGAGGTCGTGGTCGAGCGTGCCGCAGGTCGTGATGATCGCGTCCGCAAGACCGTCCCGCACGAGAGAGGCGAGGACGCCGCGCAGGCCTGTCGCGCAAAGGTCCGCGGGGAACGACAGGATCGTCGTCACGCCCTCGCGCCGCATGCGGCGCACGATGTCCGCGGCGACGGCGATCTTCGCGGCGGAGAAGCCGCCGCC
>DATDQL010000328.1:0-2312 GCA_035292305.1 Thermoplasmatota archaeon | reverse complement strand
CCTCTTCGCGGGCCGCAAGCTCGCGCGCGCCGCGCTCGCCATCGCGGGCTTCGTCGTCGGCGCCATCGTCGGCGGCGCCGTCACGCTGTTCATCATGCCCCTCCTCGTCCCCGTCGGCGCGCTCGTCGGGGGCGTGATCTTCGCGCTGCTGTTCTTCGCGCTCTTCCGCGTCGCGGCCGCGGTCTTCGGCGCCCTCGGCGGCTACGCCGCAGGCTCCGCCCTCGCGGGCGCGTTCGGCATCGGCCCCGTCTGGCTCTTCGGCGCGCTCGGCGCCATCGTCGGCGGCGTCCTCGGTCTCGTGCTGCGGGAGGCCATGCTCATCGTCGGCTCCGGCCTCGTCGGCGCGTGGCTCGTGGTCCGCGGCGGCGACGCGGCGCTCGGGAACGACGTGACGACGGACCTCTCGACGTTCGCGTTCGACAACATCCGGCTCCTCATCCTCGCCGCTCTCGCGATCGTGGGGATGCTCGTGCAGTTCAAGGCCATGCGCGAAGAAGGGTAGCCTTCAAGTCCCGGACAAGGATGGAGTCCCATGCAGTTCGACCGCGCGAAGTACGTCGAAGCGTACCTCCAGGATACGCACCGCATCCTTCGCGACATGGAGGCCGACCTCAAGGTCAAGCTCTCCCGCCTCGCCGACGTCCTCGAGAAGGCGCGCCGCGAGGACCGGATCGTGTTCACCATGGGCAACGGCGGCTCCGCCTCCGCCGCGAGCCACTTCGCGAACGACCTCAACAAGTACACGATCACCGAGGGCGAGAAGCGCTACCGCTGCGTCGCGCTCACGGACAACCTCCCCGTGCTCCTCGCCGTCGCGAACGACATCGGCTACGAGGACGTCTTCGTCGAGCAGCTGAAGAACCTCTCCCGCCCCGGCGACGTCCTCCTCGGCATCAGCGGCTCCGGGAACTCGAAGAACTGCCTCAAGGCCCACGCCTGGGCGAAGGAGAACGGCCTCGTGAACGTCACGTGGACCGGCTACGGTGGCGGCAAGATGGCGCCCTACGGCGGCGACCTCGCCGTCGTCATCCCGAGCCACAGCATGGTCCGGTGCGAGGACACGCACCTCATCGTGCACCACATGCTGACCTCGATGCTCAAGGGGGAGCTCGAGGCGCGGCACGGGCGGGGGTACGAGATGAGCCTCGGACGGTGAACACGCGGTGCCGCGCCGAACATGGATGGGTACAGAATGTACCAAGGAAACCGAGTTTCCGGAATTCACGGAATGAACCCGTGTAACATGCTTCCCGAGGTGCCCCCGAGATGCCAGATCGGCCTAAGGAACCGCGACAGGCGAACGCGGACGACGTTCCGGACGCGCCGTCTCCGGCGATCTTCCTCGACCGGGACGGCGTCCTGAACGCCAACCGCGACGACTACGTGAAGTCGTGGTCCGAGTTCGCCTGGCTCCCCGGCACGTTCCACTCGCTCCGTGCGCTGCGCGCGGCGGGTTACGCGCTCGTCGTCGTCACGAACCAGAGCATGGTAGGGCGGGGACTCGCCGCTGCGGCGGCGCTGGAGGACATCCACCGGCGCATGCTCGCGGAGCTCGCGCGCCACCAGGCGTCGCTCGACGCGATCATGGTCTGCACCCACGCGCCGGACGACCGGTGCGCGTGCCGCAAGCCGGAGCCTGGGCTTGTCCTCGAGGCCGCGCGCCTGCTCCGCGTCGACCTCGCGCGCTCCGTGCTCGTCGGGGACCGCGACTCGGACCTCGAGGCGGGACGCCGCGCGGGCGTGGGGCGTCTGGAACGGGTCGGGCCGGCGCGGCCGCTTTGGAAGGTCGCGCGCGAGATCGTCGCGTCGTTGTGAAAGGGTGAAGAGGAGGCCGCCACGTCCGGCTCTGTGATGCCTCCTCGGTGGGCCGTCCTCGCCCCCTACTTCTACCAGCCGGGCGGGGCGGAGCAGTTCGCGCACCTCGTCGCGCGCGAGCTCGACGCTGCGATCTACTGCGGCGAGACGAAGCCCGCGGTCTTCGACGCGTACCCCGGCAGCGAGGCCCGCGTCCGTCCGCGCCCCCCTACGGTCCGCAGGACGCGCATCAACACGGCGGAGCGAGTTCTCCGCAACGCGCTGCGCCGCGACGTCGACGCGGACCTTCTCCTGCTCTCGGGCAACTACGCGATGTACCGCGCGCTCTTCGACCGCCGGCCGACCCTCGCGTATCTCCATGCGCCCCCGGGCGACCCCTACGGCCTCGAGGGCCGCGCCGCGCGCAAGGCGACCGCGCTCGTGGCGAACGCTCCCGCGGTCGCGGAGGCGGCGGCGCGCGTGTACCGCCGGGCGCCGGACGCGGTCGTCCCGCCGCC
>DATDQL010000327.1:0-6768 GCA_035292305.1 Thermoplasmatota archaeon | reverse complement strand
GGGGTGATGCGCAGCGGTCCGGTGTCGTGGATCTCCCCGACGAGCCGCTCGACGTCGTGGCGACGTACGATCTCCTCGAGGAGGGATGGGAGTTCTACAACGGCGTGGAGCCGGGGCTCGTGCACACGCCGTACGGTCTCGTCGGGATGCGTTGGAATCCGGGGCCGGAGGTCCCCATCACCGGGACCGCAGGGGTAGGCGTGGAGTGCGTCCTGTTCCGGGTGCTGGACCCGTACCGCGGGACGACCGAAGTCCTGGGGGAGCCGTCGCCGTGCGGAGGGGGCGGGCGGATCACCGGGTACTCCGTGAACGAAGACCTGCTCGTGGGGTGCATCGACGGTCTTCCACAGGGGGGCGCAGACCTGCTCTTCGCGTTCGAGGCGTCGACGGGCGAGTACCGCTGGGGCGCGGGGCCCGAGCTGCCGCAGGCGGAGCCCCCGGGAGCGGGCGACCAGAACGATTGGTTCTGTGAGGCGGCGGCGATCGACGACGCGCGCGGCCTGGTATTCGTCGGCTACGCGTCCGATTACGGGCGGAACCGCGTCGAGGCCGTCGCGCTCGCCGACGGCACACGGATGTGGTCCCGCGGCTTGGGAGTCCACGACTTCACCGGGTCTCCGCTCGACCTCCCCACTCAGGCGTCCATCGTTGATTCGGACACGCAGATCACGGGGATCACGCTCACGGAGGATGCCGTCGTAGTCGCGGGATTTGCCCGCGAGAACGCGATGACGGTGTCGTGGCTCGATTTCGACGGCCGCCTCGTCGGTACGTGGAATTCGGTCTTCCTCGACCGGATCGCGTCGGACGCGTTCAGCGGCTGGGGCGGGGGATCGCTGACGACGACGGCCTCGGGGCACCTTGCCGCCGGGCTCTTCCGCCCGGGTCTGATGATCTTCGACACGACCGGGCCGACCGTGGACCGGCCGATCCTCGTCGATGTCGTCGTCGACCCCGTGCCGACGGCGGTCCCTGCCTGGTCGTCGACGCACCTCGTGCTGCCCACCGTGACGGACCTCGTGATCCTCGAGGCCACGGACACGTCCGACCCCCGCATCTGGACGACGTTGGACAGCGGCTTCGTCCTGAGCGTCGTGCTGGACGGCTCGACCGACGCCTACGTGCAGACGAACCGTCCGCTGGCCGACGGGACCGGGCGCCTCGACGTGTTCCGCGTGGACCTCGCGACCGGGACGACGTCGCAGCGCATACCGTTCGGGATCCCCGAACCGTCCGGTCAGCAGAACCGGCTTGTCCCGTTGCCGGACGGGCGCGGCCTCGTCTCGTTCGCTCGCCTCGGCGCGACCGCGGTGCTCGCCCCTGCGCCCAGCGACCGTATTCCCTCCGCGACGCTCGACGACGCATATCCGCCGGCCGGCGAGTACGTGGACGTCACGATGCCCCCTTCCGGTCCCGCGACCAGCTACCTCGTCGCCTGGGGCGACGGCGTCGTCGAGCCCGCGGCGCCCGGCGAGACGCTTGCGCACGCGTACGCAGACGAGCTTCGGCGCACGCTCCGCGTCACCGCGCTCTACCCGGGCAACCTCACCGGCACGCAGGAGCTCGCGGTCCACGTCGGCGAGCCGCGGCCGGTCGAGCTCAACTTCATGCAGCGCGCGTTCGCACCGGACAATCAGAACGCCACTTACGGCGTGCTCGGCCTCGCGGCAACGGCGATCGGCGGCGCGATCGCCGTGGTCTCGCGCTCGCGTCGCAAGACGCGCCTCGCCGCCGAGATCGAGGCGCTGGAGCGCATCCGGGCGCGCGGCCGCGTCGACCCGCACGACGCCGTGCATGCGCTCGCGGAGTACCGCCGCGCGATGCGCGCGGAGCTCGCGGCGGGGAGGCTCGACGACGCGCAGTTCAGCGTCCTCGACCACTCGGCAAGCGAGGTCCTGCAGACGCTTCGGCAGCGCATCCTGGGCCCGCTCGCGGGGCGGGTGAGCCCCGCGTTCGCCCAGAAGCTCGACCTCGCGCTCCTCGACGGCACCGTTGATCCGGTGGAGGCCGCATCTCTCCGGTCGGCGATATCAGAGGAGGCTGCCCTCACGGCCGACGAGCGCTCGCGCCTCGCGGGTCTCTTCGACAGTTGGGCCACGGATGCGACCGCGCCGCGCGGTTGACGCGCCAGGGCGGCATGCGTGACGCGTCCGTCTTCGGGGGGACGGTGTTCCCGCGACCGGACATGTTCCATCAGTCTCTTTGCCGCGCATCGCGCGGAGGGGACGGAGCGAGTGGGAATGGAGGCACGATGCCCCCGATGTGGAACCGAGCTTGCAACAGCCTCAGCATCCGGCTTGGCGCTCACCTGCGCCTGCGAGCGCGATGCGCCGCAACCCCGGCCGAGCCCCGCGTTCCGTCGGTATTTCTAGCCCACGGCGCCACATCTCCACGGATGCGCCCGGCACGCCCTTCAAGCCTGCGCTCGTGGGTGGTGCCGCGATGAGGCCGCAGGAAGGGGGGCGCGTGGACGTCTCGTTCCGTGTCATCGTCGAGGAGGTCGCGCACGAAGTGCGCACGCCGCTCACGACGATGCGCAACCGGCTCCTCCTCGCGCGGTCGCGCGTCGACCGCGCGCGCTTCGACGCGACCGAGGTCGACGCGCTCCGCGAGGACATCGCGCTCGCGCTCGACGGCATCGATCGCATCGACACGCTCGTGCGCGAGCTCGGCGCGCTTCGCGATGGCGGCCACGAAGGCAGGGTCGCGGCGGTGCTGTCGCGCGAGGAGGAATTCTCGGGGCTCGTCCGACGGCTTGTCCAGGCGACGGCGGCCGGCCGCTGACGACCAAGGCGGCACGCGCCGCCGCGCAGCCTACCGCACCGTCACGGCCGCGGCGACAAGGTTGTTCGCGTAGCTGGATTCCGTGAACAGGTGCTCCGCGTTCACCTCTACCTCGAGCCGGTACGTGCCGCTCGCGAGACCCGTGATGTCGATCCATTGCCCGTCGAGGCGGAACGAGTACTGGTCTGCCCAACCGACGCTGATCCCCTGGTCTGTCGAGCACGACGTGTACTCCGCGGGCCCCGCGCGGCGATCGAACCTCACGACGTCGATGACGCAGAAGCCCTGCTTGTGACCGGCGACCATCTCCGCGGCGACGGACGGGTTCGCCGCGAGGAGGTCGCCCGAGAGGGCGCCGGAGTTCGACGCACGGAGCGAGGTCCAGGCGCGGTATCCGTCCTCGGTCCACAGCCGGTAGTCCGCGTACTCGCGGAAGTGGTAGTGGCCGTGGCACGGGGACCATTCGAACCAGTCGGGGTGGTCGGACGGTGCGCCGACGATGAGGTCGCCCGCGCCCGCGTTCGGGTACGTCGTGGTGAATCGCAGGAGCCTCGCCTCACCGCCAGCGACGTATCCTTCGACGACGGCGCAGTGATCGGCTGCGAAGGTCTCGCGCGTGAGCCTCGCCCGCGCGAGGTCCTTCGGGAGGACGGAGAGATCAGGGCAGCCGTCGAGGTCTCCGCACGGGACGTCCTCGAGGGCCGTGATCGGGGGCGCGAGCGAAGCGAGCAGGAGCGCGGCGAACGCGAGCGCTGCGGGGAGGACTCCACGCATGGGAACGCGGCCGCATCCGCTGCCCCATGCAAAGACCTGTGGAAAAGGAGAGGGAACCCGGTCCGCACCAGAAATGTCGAAAGGAGGCTGGTCTTCCGAGGGCTGGCTCGAGGCGGACCGGGGTCGAGCCGAGCACGGAGGCGCGGCCTCTTCCCGCTTGCGGGGCTGCAGCCTGTTGGGGGCGCGGCGGCGCGGGACGACCCCTCGGGGGCGGAGGTTGCCTGGACGGACAGAGAAGCCGCGATTACGCGACGACGCGATACCGAAGGATACCACCCCGAGCCCCATCGCGTCATCGCGTGATCGCGTCATCGCGGCCCGAGGGGAGAGAGGAGATGAAAACAGGAAGGAGGCCGGGCCGCAGCCCGGCCGTCCTTGGACCGTCTACTTCGCCTTCGGCTTCGCCGGGGCGCCGCCTTTCGCGGCCGGCGCTCCCTTCTTCGGCGCCGGCGGCGGAGGCGCGCGTGCGTCCTTGACGACGACCGAGCCGCCTGCCTTCTTGACCTTCGCGACGGCCGTCTTCGCGGCGGTCTCGACGGTGATGGCGAGCTTGCGGCGCACCTGGCCGGAGCCGAGCAGGCGGTCCACGGGAGGCTCGAGCGTGCCGAGGTCCACGGTGACGACACCGTCTGCCTCGCTGGCCTTGCCCGATGCGATCCACTCCGACGCCCGCTCGTCGATGTCGCTCACGTTGAGCGTCTCGAGCGCGCTGACGACCTGCTGGGGGCGTTTGAAGCCGATGTTGCCCTTGCCGAACCAGCCGGTCTTCGGGTTCTCCTTGACCTCGTAGGTGACGCGCTTGTGCTTGTGCGAGCCCGCGTTGCCGCGGCCCCCGCGCAGACCGGCGCCACGGCCGCCCTTCTTCCCGCGACCGTGCTCGCGCGAGCCGCGCAGGCGGCTGCTCTTCTTCTTCGCGCCGACCATTACATCATTCTCCTGATGAGTTCGTTGATCTCCGCTCCGTGGTAGCCAAGCGGGCCGCCGGCGCCGACGTGGCGCTTGATGGTCCCGTGGCCGCCCTTCGCGGGCTGCAGGCGGAACAAGGGCTTCATGCCCTCGCCGAGCTCGGTGAGCGTGGCTTCGCCCTTCGCGATCGCCGCGGCGTAGGCTTCCACGCCGGCGTACTTGCCGTTGCTCAGCTTGTTCACGAGCTCGTCCGTGACGGGCGCGTCCGCGATGGCGCGCCCGCGCTTGCGGATGAGCTCCACGACCGTCGCCGTGTCGACCTCGCCGTACGCGACGTAGTCCTGGCACTTGCGGATCATGCCAAAGGTGGACTCGTTCGCCGGCACGATGGCCGCGTGGTTCGGGGCCGCGACGCGGAGCATCCGCATCGTGTCCTTGATCGAGCCCGTGACGTTCACGGTGCCGCGGATGCGGACGATCGCGTACGCGGTGCCGGGTTTCGGGTCGCCCTTCCCGTGGCGGACCCTCAGGTTCGCGTGGCTGGTCACGGGATCACCGCTCCTTCACGGATGCCGAGGCGAGCCGCCGTGTCCTCCCGGACGCGCACCCGCGACGTCTTCTGGAGGGCGTTGTAGGCGGCCTTCGCGAAGTTGATCGTGGTCTTCGTCTGCCCACGCGCGAAGCCCCAGACGTCCTGGACCCCGGCGAGGCTCAGGACCTGGCGCGGGACCGCGCCGGTCGCGAGCCCGACCCCTTGCGGGGCGGGCCGGAGCGTGATCTCCGAGCTCGCGCTCTTCGCGACGACCTCGAAGGGCACAGTGTGCGCGCGCTTGCAGCCGCACTCCCAGGAGCCGCAGCCGCGGCGGATCTGGATGAGGTTCAGCTTGGCGGCGTCGATGGCCTTCCGGATGGTCGGCCCGACCTCCTTGCCGCGCGCCTGGCCGAGCCCCACGAACCCGTCGCGGTTGCCCACGACCGCGGTGACGCGGAAGCGGACACGGCGACCCGAGTCCGTCATGCGCTGGACCATGTTCACGTCGATGACGTCGTCCTCGATGTTCGGGAGGAGGATGTCGACGATCTCGGGCTCGCGCAGGGGCAGGCCCGTTGCGAGCGCCGCCCCCATGCTCGTGAGCTGGCCCGACTTGACGCGGCGTCCGAGCTCGGTCTTCGGGACCCAGTCACGGGGGTCGCGCATGTCTGGTCGTGCCATGTTCACTCCCTCCCGGCGGTCTCGAGGATCTTGCCCTTGACCGCGTCGAAGTTCGCGGCGACCTCGTCGCCGATGTGTGCGCCGCGGATGCGGTCCTCGGCCGGCGCGACCTCCTCCCCGTGGGGGATCTCGAGGCCGGCGTCGACGAGGCCCTGCAGCGCGGCGAACAGGCGGCCGCCCTTCTGCGGCATCTGACGGCCGAGGTCCAGCACGGCGCTCTCGACGCCAGCGGCCTTGGCGCGCGTGCCGGCGAGGAGGCCGGTCAGGTACGCGCTCGGCGTGTTCCTCGTGAAGCCGGTCCACCCGAGCTTCGGGAGCTCGCGTGCCTCGGCCGAGGCGAGGACCTTGTCGCCGCTCGCGTCGAACCCGACGAGCTGCACGACGACGTTGCGCAGGCTCGTGCGGACGACGGCGCGCGGCTCCCCGCCCTTGAGGAGGGCGAGGCGCGTGCGGTAGTCCGTGCGGCCTTCGCGGCGGCGACGGAACTGGACACGGTATCGCGGACCGTCGGCCATCAGATCACTTCCTGGGGAAGGATGCCGTCGGTCCTCATGTGGGCGACGAGGTGGGCCTTGCTCCGGAAAGAGCCGCCCTTCGCCTTGAGGTAGTAGATGCGGTACTGCGCGGGAGTGATCTTCCCGGCGGCGCGCAGCTCCGCGAGCACGCGGCGCTGCGGGCGGATCGTGCGGATCCACTTGGCCTTGCGCGGGTTGCGCGCGCCCTTCGCGCCCTTGCGCGAGCCGGGACCGCGACGGCGGCCGCTCTTCTTCTGCTCGGCCGCATACCGGGCGCGGCCGCGGGAGACGCCCTGCTTCTGGACGGCCTTCACGTAGCCCTTCTTCACGAGCGCGCGGATGTCGGCGCGGGTCACGGCCTCGGCGATGTCCTCCAGGTGGAGGGGGTCGAGCCAGACGCGTGTGCCTCCGATGGCGAGCACCTTCGCGGCGAGCGCCTTCTGGTTGCGGAGATCGGTCATCAGGCAGACCTCCGGGGGTTGAGGACGCGGATGCCTTTCTCGGCGGCCGCCTTCTCGATCGCCTCGTGCTTCTTGCCGCCGACGGTGCGGCCGATGCGGGCCGCCTGCGTCTTCG
>DATDQL010000326.1:0-2204 GCA_035292305.1 Thermoplasmatota archaeon | reverse complement strand
ACGATCCCGACGTGCTCGGGGCGCGCTTCGCTCGTGCGACTCCGTCGCCTTCGGCGAGTCCGTCGCACGGCCCCTGCGCTCGCGCGTCATCGCTTCCCGACCTCCAGCACGTGCTCGAGGATGCGACCGGGGATGTCCACGCCCGTGGGTGCGACGCTGTTCTTGAACTCCATCGTGTGGTTGACCTCGTGGCAGACGAGGGAGCCGTCGGGACGCTCCATGAGGTCCATCGCGAGCACGCCTCCTCCGATCGCGTCCGACGCGCGCCGACACAGGTCGCGGACCTCGTCCGTGACCTCGCATCGCGACGCGCTCCCGCCTTGCGCGGTGTTCGTGATGAAATGCGACGCGTTCGTGCGCCAGATCGCAGCGATGGCATCGCCGTCGATGCAGAACGCGCGGATGTCGCGCCCCGGCTTGTCGACGTACTCCTGGATGTAGATCACCCCGTGCTGCGGCCCTCCGAGGACGGTCTTGTGCTCGACGAGCGCGAGCAGCGTCTCGCGGTCGGGCGCCTTCGCGATGAGCCGGCCCCAGCTCCCGACGACGGGCTTGAGGACGACGGGATAGCCGAGGCGCCGCGCAGCCTCCTCCGCGCTCGCCTCGTCGAACGTGACGATCGTGCGCGGCGTCGGGACGCCGGCCTTCGCGAGCAGCAAGCTCGTTTCGGCCTTGTCGCCGCACCGGCGCACGACCTCGTTCTCGTTGACGCACGGGACGCCGTAGCGCGCGAGGTGGAGGGTCGCGTAGTAGGACGCGTTGTAGCTCACGCTGCGCTCGAGCACGACGTCGACGCCGTCGAGCTGCGATGGCGGCGAGTCGAGGTCGAAGACGAGCTTGCGGTCGTCGAGCAGCCGCACGTCGACGCCGCGCCGTTCGGCCGCGTCGAGGATCATCTTCTCGTCGGTGCGGACGCGGGACACGAGCATCCCGACCGTCGTCATCGAGCCACCGTCCGAGCCATCGCTGGAGTTCCTTGGGCCTCGGCGTAGAGCGCGAGGAGCTGCGCGTCGTCGGCGTCGTTCACGTCGCGCGCCTTGACGAGGGCCAGGACCGCATCGCAGGCCTCGTCGGTGGGCGCGAGGCCGAGCCCGCGGAGGCGGTGACGCACCGTAGGGCGCCCGGCCATCTTGTCCACGACGAGGCGACGCTCGCGTCCCACGAGCGACGCAGGGATAGACTCGTAGTGCGCCGGATTCAGGAGCACCGCGGCAACGTGCAGCCCGGCGTTGTGCGTGAATGCGTTGCGGCCGACGATGGGCGCGAGAGGCGAGAGGGGCACTGCCGCGCGCTCCTCGACGAGGCGCGACAGCCCAGGCAGGCCGTCGAGGCGCCAGGCGTTCTCCGCCCGCTGGACGAGGCGCAGCGCGACCGCGGTCTCCGCGAGCGGCGCGATCCCGGCGCGCTCCCCGAGGCCGTTCACGCAGACGTCGACGACCTCCGCGCCCGCGCGGACCGCGGCGAGGCTGTTCGCGACGGCCATGCCGAGGTCGTTGTGGCAGTGGACGCCGAGCGCGGCCGTCCTTGGCACCGCGGCGCGCAGGCGATGGACGAAGTCGAACATGCCGAAAGGATCCACGTACCCTGTCGTGTCGGCGACGGAGATGCGGTCCGCGCCGGCCTCGGCCGCGGCGCGGGAGACGCGCACGACGGTCTCGAAGCGGCTGCGGACGGTGTCCTCCGGGGTGTACCGCACCTTCAGCCCGCGGGACTTCGCGTATGCGACCGAGTCCTGGATGAGCGCGACCGCCTCGTCCTCGTTCTTGCGGAAGTGCTCCTCGAGCCGAGCGTCCGCGACGCTGAAGAAGATCCCGACCCAGTCCGCGTCCGTCTGGAGGACGAGGTCGATGTCCTTGCGAAGAGCGCGGCTGTGCGCCACGATCTCGGCGTGCAGGCCCTCCCGCGCGACGGCGCGGACGCCCTCGAGGACGTCCGGGCTGACGGCCGGGTGGCCGGCCTCGATGTACTCCACGCCGAACGCGTCGAGCGCTCGCGCGATCTCGACCTTCTGCTCGACGGTGAACGTGACGCCGGCCGTCTGTTCGCCTTCCCGGAGCGTCGAATCGAGGAGTTTCACCATCGCGTCGTCCTCGCTCGTCCCACACCGCGCTCGCGCGCGCGGTGAGTCTCGCCCGTGCGCGGGCGAGACCTCGCCGGACCGATGCCGCTTGCTGGACCCGCTTCGCTTGTGCCACACCGCGCCC
>DATDQL010000325.1:0-2345 GCA_035292305.1 Thermoplasmatota archaeon | reverse complement strand
GTAGAAACGGCACACGGCACGCGCGCCGGCCCGAAGGGCCTTTAGCCCCGCGCGCCAGATGCGCGCGGGGCGGCGAGGCGCGAAGCCCGAAGGCTTCGAGCCGAGCGCACCGTGCCGCAGCACGGTGTGGCGCGCGTGCATCAAGCTTGACCACAGGTCGGCCGCCGAAGGCGGACGACCTGTGTGGAAGCGGCGATAGCGCGTGCGTCAGCGATCGTGGACGTCGATCCTGTAGGCCTTGCCCTCGTACTCGAGGACGCGGGGGTCGGCGAGCGCTTGCCGTTCCTGCACGTGCGCGACCCAGCCTTCCCACGCGCGGCGGGGGAGGAGCGTGTCGACGCGGCCGCCGGCGTCGTCGCACCTCTCCGTGGCCTGCTTCAGGAACGGGAACGCGTGGACAGCGTCGCCGGCGTAACGGGCGGCGGAGCCGTCGGGGGGGACGTCCGGCAGGCGCGTGACCGTCGCGGGGATCGTGTCTCGCAGCGGCAGCGTCCAGGCGAGGACGAGCACGAGGCCCGCGACGACGACGAAGAGGCCGCCGACGAGCAGCTTGCCGGACCAGTCGGCCGGGATCCACGCGGGCCGGCGGGTCAACGCGGGTGGTCTCCGGGAGGCGCGTCGTCGCCCGCGCCGCGGCTCCGGCCGGCGGGGACGTCGGTCCAGGACGCGGCCACGTCACCGATCGGGCGGTCCAGGAACTTGGCCCGCAGCAGCGCCTCGGCGTCGGCGCCGGCGGCGTTCGCGAGGCTCAGCGCGACGAAGAGCGCGTCCACGGCCTCGCGCGCGGCGGATCCGCGGTCGCCCTTGCGCACCGCTTCGGCGACCTCGCCGACCTCCTCTTGCAGGACGAGGACGAGGAACGGGAGCCCGGCGGAGCGGTCCCCCGCGCCGAACCGCCCGTCGAGGCGCCGCTGGATCTCGCTGAGGTCCACGTCGGGGCCGAACGGCTCCGCGCCCTTGAGGCCGTGCATCCCGGGCGCGATGCGAGGCATTCAAGGGCCGGCGCGGCATCCGGCGCCGCATGGGATGGATCGGGACCTCGGTCTGGGCGCTCGTCTTCCTCGTCGCGCCGGTCGCGCTCGTCGCGGCCGCGGTGACGGTGTGGGGCGAGAACATGCTCGTCGTGGTGTTCGGGCTTTCGTGGCTCGTGTTCGGGAGCATCCTCTACCCGTTCGTCCGGCTGCCGACGGCGTAGGCCACGCGCGTCCCGGTTTCGCCTCGACGCAGGCGGACCCGTCGGGCACCGGACCGACCTCCACTTCCACTCCACCCCTTCGACTTCGCAAAAACTATAGTGGCGGCCCCGGTTCGCGGGCGCCATGCGGGAACTTCTCGAAGCGGAACTCGGCGGGCCGAGCGTGTTCAGGGACGTCGCGAAGCTCGGTTTCGACTACGTCCCGGACGCCTTGCCCGGCCGCGACGAGGAGTACCGCCAGCTCGCGCGCGCCCTGAAGCCGATCCTGCAGTCGCCGCAGGGCCAGCACCTGATGCTCACGGGCCCCGTCGGCAGCGGCAAGACCGCGCTCACGAAGCGATTCTGCACGGACTTCAAGGCGCTCGCCGGGAAGCAGGGCGTGAACGTCGAGTGGGTGCACGTCAACTGTCGCCGGCGCTCGACGGAGGCCGCGGCCCTGCTCGAGATCCTGCAGCATTTCGACGACCGGTTCCCCGACCGCGGGTTCTCGAACTCGGAGATGCTCGGGGTGCTGCGCAAGCAGCTCGACCGGCGCAAGGCGCAGCTCGTCGTCGCGCTCGACGAGGCCGACGTCCTGCTGAAGAAGAGCGGCAGCGACCTCGTGTACAACCTTACGCGCTTCCACGAGGAGGACACGCACCCGGAGACCTCGATCAGCCTCCTCCTTGTCTCGCAGGGCGACGCGCGCCAGCATCTCGACGAGGCCGCGCGCTCCACGTTCAAGCGCGCGAACACGATCGACCTGCGGCGCTACACCGCCGAGGGCCTGCAGGCCATCGTCCACCAGCGCGTCGGGCTCGCGTTCCACTCGGCCGCGTTCCCCGAGACGCTCGAGGAGCTCGTCGCCGATGCGGCCGCGGTCGAGGGCGACGCGCGGTACTCGATCGAGCTCCTCCAGAAGTCCGGCCAGCTCGCGGACGACGATGGCCGCCCGAAGGTCACCGCGGAGGACGTGCGCGCGGCGGTCGCGGAGACCCACCCGTTCGTCGAATCGTCGAAGCTCCGCGAGCTCACGCCCCATCACCGGTACACGCTGCTCGCGATCGCCCGCGCGCTCAAGAAGGGCGACGCGGCGTACGCGATCACGGGCGACGTCGAGAAGCGGTACGCGCTCGTGTGCGAGGAGCACGGCGACAAGCCGCGCGCGCAC
>DATDQL010000324.1:0-7312 GCA_035292305.1 Thermoplasmatota archaeon | reverse complement strand
CGGGAGAATCGGCGCCGTCGACGATGACGAGGCGGCCGCCGAGGCGCGCGAGGTCCGGGAGCACGTCGGCCCCGAGGCCGACGGTCACGAGGACAGCGGGGCGCTCTTCGTCGAGGCGTCGGAGGTCGTCCTCGAGGAGTTCCCATGCGAACGTGGCGTGGAGGTCGACGCCTTCGCGGTCGAGCGCGATGGCGAGGACGGACGCCGCGGCGAGGCCGTCGGCGTCCCTGCGCACTAGGAGTCGGACGTACTCCTCCTCCGTCATGCACTGCGCGGCCTTCCGCGCCTCCTCCGCGAGTCCCATGACAAGTGAGGCCACCGGCCGAAGCCCTGATGAGGGCTTCGGCCGGACGCCAGCATGGCCATACGACGCCAAGGTGCGCCGCCCGACGGCGGACATCGGCGCCGTTCGGCCCGCTTGGCGGGGCGAGTTCACTCGCCCACGAGCAGCTTCGCCGTGTCGAGCGAGTACAGCCAGTCCGCCGGCAGTTTGCCCTGGGCCCTGTAGTAGTACGCGAGGCGACGGATCTTGCTCTCGATGAGATGCAGGCCGCGCGCGTTGTGCAGGTCCTTCGGGTGCCCGTCGAGGTGGCCGCGGAGCATGACGGCGCGCTTCATGAGGTTCTGTAGGTCCTCGGGGATCTGCGGCGCGACGCCGTTCGCCTCGAGGATGTCCTGCATGCGCTTGCCGGTCGCGAGCCGGATGCTCGGGACGCCGTACTGGTCGCGCAGGACGAGGCCGATGTAGGCGGCGGTCTTCCCTTCGCGCGCGAGCTTGACGACGGTCTCTTCGACCTCGGCCTTGTCGAGCGCAGACCAGGACGGGGCCTTCTCGCGATCCGATCGGGTCGAGCCGGAGGAGCCCCGGCGGCGGGCGTGCATGCGTGCCATGGTGTCAACACCTTGTGGGAGATCCCGGCGGGCGCGCGCTGCGACGCAGCGCCCGGGGGCGCGGAGTCGCACACTGCTAGGCGGGTCCGGACCCCGCGACGCGGCCGGCCGTCATGTACCTTGCGGTGCGGGCTAACGGAACTTCGAGACGGGGGAGGCGGCGAGGTCACTGGCATCCACCACGATGCGGTACTGGACGTCGAAGGGGACGTACCCGTAGGTGTACCAGGCAGGGACACCGTCAGCCGGAGGGTCGTCGCTCGGCCAGAGCTCGAACTGCCACCGGCTCCGCGTCGCGTAGGGCGAGTCCATGCCCCCGTCGTCGACCGCGACTACGAACGTCATCGCGCCGGGAGCGTCCGGGTCCTTCGGCGGCTCGAGTGGCGCGGCCTCGATCCAGCGGCCGGTCGCGTTCTGGACCCCGAGCCACCAGGCCGTCGTGTGCATCCCCGGCGGCCGCTCGTTCTTCGTGACGTCGATCGTGACGCGGAGCGCGCGCGTCCCGTAGGAGATGAGCTTGTCCGGCGTCGGGTCCGTGTAGTTCCAGTCGCTGTCGGTGCCGGTGTACCACGCAGCGACGCCCGGCTCCTTCGTCCGCCCGACGCCGTCGAGGACGCGCCGCACGTGCGAGTCCGTGTAGAACGCCGGGTGGCCCGGCCACTGGGCGATCTCTGCGCCGCGGACGATCGTGACGGTGGCCTCGAAGCTCGACGTCGCGCTCGTCGGGGCCTCGGACGTGCGCACGCGGAACCGCCACAGCGAACCGACCGCGTGCGGCATGTCGGTCTCCTTCGGCTCGACCGGGATGACGAGGGGCTCCCCCCACACCAGCGGCCCCGCGTCGATCCATTCCGTCGTCGCGGCGTGGATGTATTCGAGGGTCACTCCAGGAGGCGACGGGTCGGGCGCGCCTGGCGCGACCGCGTCCGTGCAGTACGTCGGCTTCCCGTTCGACCACGCGGCGGGGAAGCAGGCGTGGCGCTGCGGGTCGCGGATGACGACCTCGACGGTCGCGGTCCCTTCGAACACGAGCGCGCCCGCAGGGAGCGTGAGTCCACGGTACGGGGTCGTGCCGTACGGGTTGAACGGGAATCGGTCCTGCACGAGCTCGACGCGGTCGCGACCGAGCCAGTAGTCGTGGTGGTGGTCCAGGCCGCCGACGCCGGGTTCCGTCGCGTTCGTCTCCTGGAACGCCACGAACTCGCCCTCGCGCTCGTCGGGGAGCGCTGCCGGGACCTCCGGCACGCCGTCGGAGTCCTCCGCGACGGCGGACTCGACGGGCGCGCTATCGAGGCACCCTGAGATAAGGAAGCTCGCCACGAGCGCGACCGCGGAAACGCGCACGCCGAGGCCAGTGCGTACGGAATGCAAGAGCCTTGCGCGCGGCGGAGGCGGCGGTCGTGGACGGGTTCGCCGCCTGCGGGAAAGGTGGCTCCCGCAGAGGTGCCTCACGCGGTGGCGCTCGGCTCCGGCGGCGGCACATTCGTGGCGACGATGACCATGCGGTACTCGACCTCGTAGCTCACGAAGCCGAAGAGGCCGAGCGTGAAGACGGCCGGGTCGCCGAGCAGGAGGTTGGCTTGGAGGTTGAACTCCCACCGGCTGTCCGTCGCGTACGGCGTATCCATCCCGTTCGCGTCGACCGGGATGACGAAGTAGAGGTCCTGCGGGAGCGACGGGTCCGCGGGCGGCGTGACCGGGCGGGCATCCTGGGGGAGGCCGCTCGCGTTGTGGTAGGCGAGGCGCCACTCCCCGAAGCTCGATCCGGGGGGCGCCTTGACGCTCGTCACGTTGATCCACACGTGCACGGCCTCGGTCCCGTACGAGATGAGCCTGTTCGGCGCCTGCTGGTCGAAGCTGCTCTGCTCTCCCGTCGCCGCGTCTTCAAGCCCGACCTCCTTGGTCCGCGCGGTCCCGTCGAAGATGAGGCGCGAGCGACCGTCGGCGTAGAAGTCCGGGTGACCGGGCCACTTCGCGACGTCGAGGCCGCGGACGATGGTCGCACTCGCCTCGAACGTCGAGGTGTGGTCCTGCTTCGCCGTCGACAGCACGCGGAAGACCCACAGGCTCGCGGTCGAGTGCGGCATGTCCGTCTGCTGGGCCTCGACGGCGAGCGCGGTGGGCGCGCCCCACGTGAGCTCGCCCGCGTCGAGCCACTCGGAGGCGACGGCGTCCTTGTAGAGAAGGCGGAGCTTCGGCGGCGCCGGGTCGTCGACCCCGGGGCCGGCAGGCGCGCCGAGGCCGTTGCGGTCGTTGCAGATCGGGCCGCTCAGCTGGACGACCCCCTCGCACACGTGCCGCTGGGGCTTCTCGACGAGGAACTCCACGGTCGCGGTGCCCTCGTACACGCGTTCCTTCCCGCGCACGGGCAGGGTCACGATCGGATCGCCGGTCGGGTTCGACTCCAGCATGTACCGCCCGCGGAACAGCTCCACGCGGTCGCGCCCGAGCCAGTAGTCGTGGTCGTGGTCGAGGCCACCGATGCCGGTCTCCGTGCGGTTCGTCTCCTGGAACGCGTTGAACGTGCCCGAGCGGTTGTCGGGGAGGACCGTGTCGGGGGACGGGGCGCCGTCGTCGCCGTCGGAGTCCGTCGTCGCCGTCGGCTGGACCGGCGCCGCGTCGTCGAGGCAGCCCGCGAGGGGCGCCGCGAGGACGACCGCGGCGATGACCAGGGCCCGCATGGGCATCCCGATTCCTGAACGGGCCAAGAACCTTCGCGTGAGATCGTTGGTCACGGCGGCCACGGGTACGGCTCGGACACGTCCGCGGAGCCGTCCGTCGCCCTCGCCCGGAACTGCACCGTCGACCCGGCGGGCGCGGGGAGGCTCTTCGCCCACGATCCCCACGAGGTCTTCGTGAGCGCCACCCAAGCTCCGGTGCCGACGCGCGCGTCGACCCCGGCGAGGACCCCGCCGACGGCGGAGACGTCCGCCTCGACCCACCAAGCATTGCCCCGGACGTTGCGGAAGGTCGCGTCGAACGGCGATGGGGGCGGCGCCGGCGGCGCGGCGGTCGCGTTGCCGAGCGCGATCGTGTCGAGGAGCAGGTTGCGATCCTCCGTCGACGAGCGCGCGTCGTTCACGAATGCGACGCGCACCTTCGCGCCCGCGGCGACGCTATCGAGGGCGACCGTGTGCGTCGCGACCGCGCCGCCGACCGTGACTCGCGCCTTCTCGACGCCGCCGACGGACACGACCATCGTCGGGTACGTGCCGGCGAGCGGCTGCCCCACGGCGCGGATCGTGAGCGCGGCGTCCGACCGCGCCGCGTCCGCTCCCTGCTCGACGTAGCCGTTCGACCAGAGGTTCCACCCTTTCCCGCCGTCGAAGTCGGACCGCGTCGCAACGCCGCCCGTCGAGCGCGTCGGGAACGTCTCCGCGTCCGGGCCCCACGACGACGGCGAGGGAGGCGACGGAGGAGGCGTCGCCGACAACGCGCGCAGGTCCACGGTGTCGACGATCAGGTTGCGGTCCTCGGTGGAGGAACGCGCGTCGTTCACGAACGCGACGCGGACCGGCGCGCCCGCCGCGACCGCGCCGAGCGGAACGACGTACGTCGCGAGCGAGCCCGCCGCCGTGAGCCGCCCCTTCTCGACGCCACCGACGGAGACCGTGAACACCGGGTACGTGCCCGCGAGAGGCTCGCCGAGCGCGCGGACCGCTAACTCCGCGGCGGCGCGCGACGCGTTCGCGGCCTGCTCGATGTGGCCGTTGGACCACAGGTTCCACGCCTTCCCACCGTCGAACGTCGAGCGCGTCGAGACGCCGCCGGTCGTGCGGGTCGGGAACGATTCCGCGTCGCGCATCCAGCCGATCGAGGGCGGAGGCGGCGGGGGCGGCTGTGTCGTCGAGCCCGCGGCCGTGAAGGCGTCCTTCACGGAGCCATCGAGCGCCTTGAACGTGGCCGCGATCCCGGCCGAAGAGAGGTCGAGCAGCAAGCGCCCGTAGCAGCCGCACGTCGTCACGGTCCCAGGGGGCGAGCCCGCGACCGCGTAGAGGCTCTGCCCGCCGGTGCCGACGACGACGTACGGCACGCCGTCGCGCGCGAGGCGCTGGTAGTTGTGCTCGTGGCCCGCGAGCACGAGATCGACGCCGCAGTCCTTCACGAGGACGTCCATCGCCGAAGCCGACCCCGGGAACTCGGACCCGGGATGCGTCGCGCCCGACAGCAGCCACCACCCCTTGTGCATCAGGAGGACGGTCGGACCGCCGGCGCCGCAGGCTGCGGAGCGCACCGTGTCGTACTGCGACGACCCGACGTCCATGCGAGATTCCGTGTCGATCGCGACGAACCGCACGCCGTTGACGTCGCGCGACCACGTCCGCTGGCCGCCCGGGAAGAGCGCCGACAGCGCCGCGAAGTCGTCGTGGTTCCCGAGCGCGAGGTACGAGCCCTTCGACGTGAGCGGCGAGAACATCGTCTTCCACGTCGAGGGCGCGGACCAATAGTAGTAGTCCCCGAGCCCGACGTACCCCTGCGAGCCGTCCGCGACGGAGCCGTCGACGTTCCGTTGCGTGTTCGACGTCGTGCCGTCGTCCCCGAACGCCGCCAAGCGCACCGTCGCCGCCGACGCGGGCGTCGCGAACGCGACGAGGACGGTAGGCAACAGGAGGGCGAGCACGAGCAACGCGCGAGAACGCATCGCCGCGCTCCCGCGCCCCGCCCTTCAAACGCATGCGTCCGGCGGCGGTCGGGTGGTGCGGCGGAGCGCGCCCGGCGCGGAGCGGTGGATGCGGACGCGTGGCGCAGATGTCGCGACATCCGCGACGCGGCGCGTCCGCGGATGTCGCGACATGTGCGAGCCTAGAGCCGCGCTCAAAATGCGGCGCCACGGCTGGCCAGGGCTCGCCGGGCCGCGCGCAAGCTTTATCATGCGGACCCACCTCCCCGCGACGCTCAACCTGGCCCGGTTGGGGTAGCCTGGTCATCCTTCGGGACTGTGGATCCTGTGACTCGTGTTCAAATCACGAACCGGGCCCTGAGAGACGCCGCGAGGGCCCGCGGGCCCGAGCGGCCTCCACAGGACCGGGTCGTGATTGTCCACGGAAGGCCGCCCGCAGGCGGCCGGTCGCGAGCGATCCGTGGTAAAATCACGAACCGGGCCCTTCGCAACGTCGCGCGGGCCGTGCTTCCGCGCGGGATCCGCGTGTCGGGTTCGTGACCCTCGGCGCGGGACTTACACGCCCGGCCTCGACTTGCCGACGCCCATCGGCACGCCCTGCCCGAGCCACACCTGGACGCGCGTGGACGCGGGGTCGTCGCGGTTCTCCTCCCAGAGCATCCCGTCCGGGTTCGTCGTGGACTCGAGGGTGTACCACCGCGGCGTCTTGCTCATGAGCTCCGTGACGTCGAACGCTTGGCCGATGAGCCGGCGGTCGTACGTGTCGCCCCACCCGACGGAGACTCCCATGGAGACGAAGTCGGCGCGGCGGTTGTGCGCGCAGGAGTTGTAATTCGGCACGTGCGAGTAGGCGGGGGACGTGTCGTCGACGATCATGACGTCTGCGAGGCAGAAGGAGACCTTCGCGGTGGACACGCACGACCACGGCAGGAGGAGCGCGAGCGGATCCGCGAGATCGTCGAGGGCGTCGTCGTCGTGGCACAGCGGCGGGACGAGGCTCTCGGCGAGGACGATCTCGAGGCCCGTGCTCGTGTCGATGAGGCGATAGCGGTCCGCGCCGAGGAAGTGGTAGTGGTGATGTCCTTCGTGGTAGGCGAGGTCGCCGACGGGCTCGTCGTGCCACGTTCCGTCGGCGCGGGAGACGCGCTGGTACGCGTCGAGGTTGCCGCCCGCGTCGCGGTACGCGACGACGTGGAGCACCCCATCGCCGTAGTTCCCGATCGTGTTCGTGAAGCGAAGGAGGACGCGCCCCGTCGACGGGTCGCGGACGAGGTCGTTGTCGAGGAGGGATTCCTGGACGGGGGCGAGCTTCGGGAGGACGTCGGAGGAGGTCTGCGCGGGGCCGAGGACGGGGGCGATGTCGCCGATGAGGAACGCGGCGGCCACGAGAAGCGTGATGATCGTCGCCCGGACGAAGCAGACGAACGCGGATTCGCGCACACAGACGGAGCGGAGGAGCGACACAGCACCACCGCGCCGGTCTCCGCGAGGCGGGGGTCTTGACGGTTCGCCGAAAGCATGGGGGTCGCGCTGGACCTCGGAGGTTTCGCGAAGGGACCTGGTCCTGGATGGCCCCTTGGTGGGTCAAAGCAGGCTGCTCAGCGCCTTCTCGCTGAGCACGCTCACGAGGCTCGCGACCCAGAAGAGGCCGACCATGTCCGCGTAGCTGCGGAAGTAGCTCCCGCCGTCCGCGACGCGGATCATGAGCGCGCTGCTGATGCTGTGGAGGAGGAGGATGAGGAGCACGATGAACGACACGAGCTCGACGTTGACCGTGATGTCGGTCAGGCTCTTGAAGAG
>DATDQL010000323.1:0-8354 GCA_035292305.1 Thermoplasmatota archaeon | reverse complement strand
TCGGCCTCGGGGGCGGTGCGGTACTCGTACCGCTAGACGACGCCGCGCGCGAGGATCCGGGCGTCGGGGGCCGGCACGGCACCGTCGCCGATGCGCTCGCCGAGCCGGTGCGCGCCGGGCGGCGCGTCCGGCGCGAGCGCGACGAGGACGACTCCCACGGCGGCGACGGCGAGCGCGACGACGGACCGCCGGCGCATCACTCCTCGCTCTTCGCCTCGTAATCGTAGAACCCGCGCCCGGTCTTCTTCCCGAGCCGCCCGCTCGCGACGAGCTGCCCCACGATCTGCGGCTGGCGCTGGAAGAGCGGCGCCCCCTGCTCGAGCATGGAGCGCCCGGCGTGGTAGAGGACATCGACGCCGACCATGTCCGCGAGCTCGAAGGGACCCATCGGCCAGCCCGCGCCGGCCTTCATCGCCTTGTCGATGTCGCGCATCGACGCGACGCCCTCCTCGTGGACGAGGAACGCCTCGTTGAACGCGCGGCCGAGGATGCGGTTCACGACGAAGCCCGGCGTCTCCTTGACGATGACGGGCAGCATCGGGAAGCGGTGGTTGCGCAGTTCCTCGAAGAACTGGACGGTCTCCTCGACGACCCCTGCGCTTGTCTCGTAGCCGGGGATGATCTCGACGAGCGGCAGCGTGTAGGGCGGGTTGAAGAAGTGCGCCCCGAGGATGCGCTTCCTGCGGTCCGGGCTGCAGGCGGAGGCGATCTGCGTGATCGGGAGCGTGCTCGTGTTCGACGCGAGCACCGTGTGCCTGGCCGTGTGCTTCTCGAGGTCCTTGAACACGGCGTGCTTGATGTCCATCCGCTCGACGACGGCCTCGATGACGAGGTCGACCTCGCCGAACCCTTCGTACGACGTGGTGCCGTGGACGAGCTTGCGCACCTTCGCCGCGCGCTCGCGGTCGTACGTGGGCTTCTTCGCCTCGCGAACCTTCGCCTTCTGCTCCTCCGTCAAGCGGATGCCGTTGCCGTCCTCGACGCGGCGGATCTCCGCCTCGGCCTTGCCCGCGTGGAACGTGACGAGGTCGTCGAGCACGGCGTCGACCGACTTGAGGCCGCGCTGGACGAACTCCTCGCTCACGTCCTTCAGGAGGACCTGTTTTCCGTTGAGCGCCATGACCTCGGCGATGGCGGCGCCCATCGCGCCCGCTCCGACGACCGCGACCTTCTCGACGAACACGACGCGCGGCACCGGTCCCGCCGGTCTTATAGTTGGTGCGCTTCCCCGCGATCCCCGCAGCCGCGAAGGAGGCGTCGCGCCCGTATTGCGCTTCGTTGATGGGCCTTGGCGACGTCGCGGACTCGATGACGGAGGGGAGCGCGCCCGCGCGTGCCGCGGGGCGCGTCCGACGGATCTTCGGCGCCTCCTATGCCGGCGTCGTCTCCGCGGTGTACATCGCGACGTTCCTCGCACGCGTCGCGTTCGGCATCGTCGTCGTCACGTTCGCGCGGTACGTCCCTCCGGACGTGCTGAACGACCTGCAGTACGGGCTCCTCATCGCCGCGAACCCGCTCTTCGAGCTGCTCGCGGTGGTCGCGATCGGGCTCGTCATCGACCGCTACGGCCGCCGCGGCGTGCTCCTCGCAGGCCTCGCCCTCGGCGCCGCGAGCCTCGTGGCCCTCGCGACGACGCGCGACGTCCTCCTCCTCGCGGTGTTCAACGCGCTCCACGGCGTGAGCGCAGCCGCGATCCTCGTCCCCACGCTCGCGATCCTCGCCGATCACGCCCCGCCAAAGAGCCGCGGCCGCGAGATGGGCGGATTCAACTTCGTCCAGATGTTCGGCTGGTTCTCCGGGTTCGTGCTCGGGTTCGTGCTCCAGGAGGTGTTCGCCGAGGACCTCCGGCTCACGTTCATCCTCGCGGGAGGGCTCGCGCTCCTCGGGCTCGTCTACGCGTTCCTCGTGCTCGAGGAGCCGGACGCCGACACGCCCGTCATCGCCGCGCACCTCACTTTCAGGCAGGCCCTCGACGGCGTGATGAACCGCAGCGTGATGAGCGTCACGATCCCGTGGTTCCTCGTGTTCCTCTTCGTCGGCTCGTTCCTCGCCTTCCTCGGGCGGACGGCGACCGACGTGCTGCAGCTCCACGGGTTCTCGACCGCGGTGTGGATGCTCTTCCTCGCGGTCGTCTTCCTCACGACGCAGGTCGTGTTCGGACGCCTCAGCGACACGTACGGTCGCGACCCGTTCATGCTCCTCGGCGGCCTCGGGTTCTTCGGCCTCATGGCCACGATCGCGGTCGGGTTCCAGCAGGCCGACGCAGACACGGCGGAGGCGCTGCTCGCGTCCGTCGGTCGTTACGCTCCGCTTCTCGTGCTCTTCGTCGTCGCCGCCCTCGCGTTCCCGCCCGCGGCCCTCGCCGCGCTCGCGGACTCGGCCCGCGCGGACCTCCGCGGGACGACGATGGCCATCTACAGCCTCTTCATCAGCCTGGGGATGATCCTCGGACCCATCAGCGTCGGCGCGGCGAGCCAGTACGGGGGCCATGAGGGTGTGCTCGCGTTCTTCCTCGGCGTCGCGATCGCGCTCCTGCTCGCGCTCCTCGGGCGCGTGCGCGTCGTGCGCGGCGCGTTCGCGAAGGCACGGGCGAGGCTGCCGCAGCGGCCCTGACCGCGCGGCGACCGGGACCGGCTCCGCCCGCCCCCGGTCTTCATGTACCGCCAGGCGTTCGCGGTCGCGTGGCCGTGATCTCCCTCCGCGGGCTCACCCGGAAGTTCGGGAACCTCACCGCCGTCGACAAGGTCGACCTCGACATCGCCCGCGGCGAGATCTTCGGGCTCCTCGGCCCGAACGGCGCGGGGAAGACGACGACGATCAAGATGCTCATCACGCTCCTCGCCCCGACCGCGGGCACCGCGGTCGTCGACGGCCACGACGTCGTCGAAGCGCCCGCCCTCGTCCGCCGGAAGGTCGGGATCGTGTTCCAGGAGCCGTCCCTCGACAGCATCCTCACGGCGCGCGAGAACCTCGAGCTCCACGGACGGTTGTATGGAGTGCCGCGCGCGCGACTTGGGTCCCGCGTCGACGAGATGCTCGCCCTCGTGGATCTCACGAAGCGCGCGAACGACCTCACCAAGACGTACTCGGGTGGCATGAAGCGCAGGCTCGAGCTCGCGCGCGGCCTGCTCCACCAGCCGCCCGTGCTCTTCCTCGACGAGCCGACGCTCGGGCTCGACCCGGCGACGCGGGAGCACATCTGGGCCTATATCGAGCGCTTGCGCCGCGAGCGCGGGACGACGGTCGTGCTCACCACGCACTACATGCACGAGGCGGACCGCCTCTGCGACCGCGTCGGCATCATCGACCACGGCAAGATCGTCGCGCTCGACACGCCGGCGCGGCTCAAGGCGTCGCTCGGCGGCGAGGTCGTCGTGCTCGCGCAGAAGGTGCCGGACGCGGGCGTGTTCCGCGGCCTCGAGTTCGTGGACAAGGCCGAGGTCGTCGGCCGCGAGACGCGCCTCAGTGTCAAGGACGCGGCGCGGAACCTCCCGCGCATCCTGCAGCTTTCCGGCGAGCTCGAGAACGTCCAGATCCGGACGCCCACCCTCGAAGACGTGTTCATCAAGCTCACCGGGCGCGACATGCGCGACGAGGCCGCGAGCGGAGGCGGCTGGATGGAGGACTACTCGCGCATGCAGCAGGGGGAGAACCGATGAACCACGGGCTCGGGCAGGGGCCGAGGGCGGGGGACGAAGCATGAACGAGACCGCGACGGAGCTCGGGCGCCCTGTGCAGACGAGCCTCACCGAATTCCGCTGGAACCACGAGCTCAACGCGGTGATGGCGATCTGGATCCGCGAGTTCAAGACGTTCCAGCGCGAGAAGAGCCGCGTCATCGCCTCGCTCGCGACGCCCATCCTGTGGATCGCGCTCGTCGGCACGGGCTTCGCATCCGCGATCCCTCCGGAGGCTCTCGGCGGTCTCGACTACCGCCGCTTCCTCTTCCCCGGCATCATCGCGCAGGCCGTGCTCTTCGGGACCGTGTTCTACGGCATGTACATCATCTGGGACAAGAAGCTCGACGTGCTGAAGGAGATCCTCGTCGCGCCCGTCTCGCGGACGAGCGTGTTCGTCGGGAAGGTGCTCGGCGGCTCCACGGAAAGCGTGATCCAGGGCGCGATCCTGCTCGCGATCGGCATCGCCTTCTTCGACGTCACCGTCCTCGGCGCGCTCGAGGGCCTCGTCATCGTGCTGCTGCTCGCGATCTCCTTCGTGAGCATCGGGCTCTTCATCGGGAGCTTCTTCGAGAGCATGGAGGGCTTCAACATCGTCATCAGCTTCCTGCTCTTCCCGCTGTTCTTCCTGTCGGGGGCCCTGTTCCCGCTCGGGAAGCTCGCCTCGGAGCACGCGTGGCTCTACTGGCTCATCCGCGCGAACCCGGCGACGTACGCCGTCGACGGGCTGCGCGCCGTGACGCTCGGCGCCGCGCACCACGAGTTCCCGCTCGCGCTCGACGTGGGCGTCCTCGTCGCGTTCGGGGCGTTCATGGCCGTCGCGGGCAGCTGGGCGTTCAAGCGGATGAAGCTTTGAAGCACGGAGCCCACAGAGGGGACGGAGGTCACGGAGCCGGATGGCCTGCCCGTCCATCCATGACCAGGACCTCTGAGTTCTTCGTCCCCTCCGTGCTCTCTGCGCGACATGCACTACGACCTCGTCGTCGTCGGCTCCGGCTCCGGCCTGGACGTCGCGAACTGGGCCGCGGAGGCCGGATGGACGACCGCGATCGTCGAGGAAGGCCGTCTCGGCGGCACGTGCCTCAACCGGGGCTGCATCCCGTCGAAGCTCCTCATCCACAGCGCCGACGTCGCCGAGACGATCCGTCGGGCCCACCTCTTCGGCATCATCCCGAAAGGGTACGAGGTCGACTTCGCCGCGATCGTGCGACGCGTCACGGGGAGCGTGGACGGCGACTCGGACGGCATCGAGCGCGCGCTCGCGACGCTCGACAACCCGCGTCTCTACAAGGGGCGCGGCCGGTTCGTCGGCCCACGGAGGCTCGAGGTCGCTGGCGAGGTCCTCACCGCGGACCGCTTCCTCCTCGCGCACGGCGCGCGCCCGCGCATCCCTGACATCGACGGGCTCAACGAGGTACCGTACCTGACGAGCACGGAGGCGTTGCGCCTCGACCGGCAGCCGCGGTCGCTGGCGATCCTCGGCGGCGGCTTCATCGCGTGCGAGCTCGGGCACTTCTTCTCCGCTCTCGGCACGGAGGTCACCATCCTCCAGCGCCGACCGCACCTCCTGCCGGAGGAGGACGGCGAAGTGTCGCGGGCGTTCACCGACGTCATGCGAAGACGAGGCTGGCGGCTGCTCACCGGCCACGACACGACGCGCGTGCGGCACGGCGGAGACGGGTTCGTGCTCGACGCGCGCTCGCGCGGGGACGGGACGACGACCGAGGTGCGGGCGGACGCGCTCCTCGTCGCGACGGGGGTCGTGCCGAACTCGGACAGGCTCGACGTCGCGAAGGCGGGCGTCCAGACGGACCCGGAAGGGTACGTGCTCGTCGACGAGCACCTGAAGACGAGCGCGGAGGGGGTCTGGGCGCTCGGGGACGCCGTCGGCCGCTACCTGCTGAAGCACAACGCGAACCACGAGGCGTCGTACGCGTTCTACAACATGCAGAACCCCGGGGACAACATCCCGGTCGACTACCACGCGATGCCCCACGCGGTCTTCGCGTCGCCGCAGGTGGCCGCCGTGGGCGCGACCGAGGAGGAGCTCCGCGCGCGGGACGTGCCGTACCTCGTCGGCCGGTGGCGGTTCCGCGAGACCGCGATGGGCCACGCGCTCGAGGACGAGGATGGCTTCGTGAAGCTCCTCGTCGCGCCCGGCAGCGGGAAGATCCTCGGATGCCACATCCTCGGACCTGAGGCCTCGACGCTCCTTCACGAGGTCGTCGTCGCGATGAAGGTGGGCGACGGGTCCATCGAGAACGTGACGCGCGCCGTGCACATCCACCCGGCCCTCTCGGAGGTCGTGCAGCGCGCCGCGGCGAGCGTGGGTGAGGGGTAGCGTGCGGTCGGACCGCCGACGGGGCACGACGGACGTCCGAAAGGGAGGTTCGGACGTTTCGACGCCCGGAAGCGCCCTCGCGGCGTCTGCGTCCTCGTGACGCAGCCGCGCAGCATCGCGTTCCGCAAGGTCTCCCCGAGCGAGGTCGTGCTGGACGCGCTCGAGCGCCTGAGCGCCGCGCTCGAGGATGCGGAGGCCCGCATCTCGCGACGCCCCGCGGCCGTGCCGACCCTCGACGAGGCCGACGAGGGGCCCCTCCTCTCCGTCATCCCCGTCGAACCGAGCTGAGCCGATGGACGGGAACCGACAACGGTCCGCGCCAACAGCACATTCGTACAACAACCGTTAAAGGACTACCCCCGGGTCCGGCCGCGTGGTCGCCCGGGAAGCGCTTCTCCTGAGCCTCGTCCTCGCCGCGGCAGCTCCGGCGCTCGCGCAGACGCACGAGCACTCGGGCGAGGCGATGCCGCACGTCCTCTTCGACCTCGAGCCGTCGGGTCGCGCGGTCGTCGGCGAGGTCAGCCACTTCGGCTTCGTGCTGCTCAACGCCGCGGGGTATCCACAAGTGCACCAGGACGCGACGTTCTCCCTCCTCCAGGACGGGAGCATCCTCTTCGAGTCCGCGAGCACCCACGAGTACGACGGGATCTTCTCCTTCGACTACGTCTTCACCGAGGCCGGCCCGTACGTCGTCCAAGCGGAGTGGAAGGACCAGGTCGCGACCTTCCAAGGGGACGCGGTCCAGCCGACCTCGACGGTGCGCGATGCCCGCCTCGACCTCGTCGCCCCGGCGGACGCGGTCGCCGGCGAGCCCGTCGCCTTCGACCTCGGCGTCGTCGACGGGGCAGGCGCGCTCGTCCCGCACAGCGACGTCGTCGTGGAGGCCTGGCGCGGCTTCGATCTGGTCCTCCGCACGCACCTCCACACGCACGAGGACCGCATGTCGTTCCAGTACGCGTTCCCGTCCGCGGGAACGTACACGATGCGCTTCACCTCCTACCTCGCCTTCCCGAGCGAGGGCGTCGCCGACCTCGACGCGTTCGTGACGACGCACGAGGTCGCGGTGGCCCCCGGCAAGCCAGTCGTTCCCACGATCGGTTCGACGACGACGTGCGCGAAGGACCCGCTCGCGGCGCCGGAGCCGCCGCTCGCGCCGCGCGCGCGCGAGGCGGACCCCGGCCACGCGCACGACAACGAGTCCGCGCCTCCGACGTTCAACCTCACGATCGACCCGTCCGCCCTCATCGGACCCGCGACGCAGGTCCGCATCGCGGGCATCGTGCAGGACGCGGCGACGCGCGTCCCCGTCCAGCACGTCAACTTCAAGACGGAGATCCTCGGCCCGACCGGGGTCGTGTTCGCTTCCGAGTCGCTCCACGAGTACGACGGCGTCTTCGAGATCGCCATCCGCCCCGAGGTCGTCGGCTCGTACGCGATGGAGCTCACGACGACCGCGAAGCGCTACGGCCTCGACGCGACGGGCATGCAGATGTTCTGCGTCGGCCCGCCCGTCATCCCGCTCGCCGCCGGCCCCATGATGGTCATGGTCGATGGACCCGAGGCCCCCGTGGCCGGCGAACCGGCCGAGTTCACGTTCGCGATCCAGAACGCCCTCGGCGTCCCCCTCGCGCACGCGGAGATCGACCTCACCCTCGTCCGGAAGACGGACGGCCTGCCGATCTTGACCGGGAAGGTGCACTCGCACAACGACGGGAAGATGCACGCGACCATCGCGTTCCCGCAGGAGGGCGAGTACGACCTCATCGCGTCGCCCTACCCGCTGAATCCGACGCCGACGCTCCTCACCGGCGCGTCGTTCGCGTTCTCGGTCGCCCCCGGCGCCGAGGAAGCCGTCCCCGTGTTGACGGCCGGACCGACGACGGTGAGCGTGCCCGCGCCAGGACTCGTCCCGCTCGTCCTCGGCGTCGCGCTTCTCGCCTGGATCATCGCACGGCGCCGCCGCTGAAGAGGCACCCCGGCCCGCCGGGACCGTCACGGCGCCGCGGAACACCGTCGCCGTGACGAGTCTCGATTCTTCCTCCGCGCGACCGTGTTCGTGACACCGGCTACTCACGAACGGGGGTCACAAAGCTTAACTCGCAATCGACGAACCGAGTCTCGCCGCGTGAGCCTCGACGGGCCCACGAACGCTGGAGAGGAACGAGTCCCCGGCCTTGCCGGGCGGGGACCTCCGATCTTCTGAACGCAGGACGAGCGCGCCTCAGCGCGCGCTCCGTCCTGCGGCGTGAGTCCGCGCGGGCCCCCGCGGGGGAACGTGGGTCCAGTTGCCGGACTCGAAGCACTCTGCCGCAGCGCAAGCTCCGCCGAACTCCCGC
>DATDQL010000322.1:0-2058 GCA_035292305.1 Thermoplasmatota archaeon | reverse complement strand
CACGGGCGCGGAACGCGACGGGGGGTGTTCAAGGTACTGACCGGATGCTGGCCGCTCAGGCGTGTCCCCGCAGCCGCGCGATCCTCTTCTCGAGCGGAGGATGCGTGCTCAGCACGTTGTCCGCGGACAGCCGCGTGTACGGGTTCGCGAAGTACAGACTCGCGACCGTCCGCGACCCGACGGGGTCGTCCGGGACGTCGCCGCGGATCTTCTCGAGCGCCCGCGCGAGGCCTTCGGGATTCCGCGTGAACTGCGCGCCGGTCGCGTCCGCGAGGTACTCGCGCGTCCTCGAGAGGGCGAGGTACGTGAGGCGGCTCAGGATCGGCGCGAGCACGAGGGCGAGGAGCGCGACGACGATGAGGATCGGGTGCGCGCCGCCGCCCCCGCGCCGGCCGGAACCCCGGTTGCCGCCGCCGAACCACAAGATCCGGATGCCGATCTCCGCGATCATCGCCAGCGCGCCGACGACGCCGACCGTGATCGTCGCGAGCCGGACGTCGCGATTGCGGATGTGGCTCATCTCGTGCGCGAGGACGCCCTCGAGCTCCTCCTGATCGAGCTGCTGGAGAGCGCCCGTCGTGACGCAGACGACCGCGTCCTCCGGGCGCAGGCCCGCCGCGAACGCGTTGATGTCGCGGCTCGGCTGCACGTACACCTTGGGCATCGGCATCGAGGCGGCGATGGCCATCTCCTCGACTCGGTACAGAAGGAGCTTCTCTTCGCGCACCTGCGGGTTCGCCGGCCGCGCCTGCGACGCGCGCAGGATGCGGTCCACGCTCGTCGACATCGTGACGAGGATGTAGACGGACGTGACCACGACCGCGAGGATGCCCGTGAACACGGGCGAGGCGCCGAGGATCGTGCCCACAGCGAAGATGACCAGGAAGAACAGCAGGAAGACGAACGCGAGCACGACCGCCGTCAGCCTGCGGTTGCGCCGCTGGTGCGTGTCGATGTCCATGACCGCCAAGACCGCGAAGAAGGCCAGGGACGCCAAGCCGGATCCTCAGAAGCTCACTCGGGGGACTTCCTTGCTCGCGACCGGCACCTCGAGCATGACACGCTCCTTGCGGCCCATCATGCCGGCGAACACGTTCCCGGGGAACGTCTCGACCGCGTTGTTGAACCGCAGCACGGCGTCGTTGTAGGCCTGCCGCGCGAAGGAGATCTTGTTCTCCGTGTGCGACAGCTCGTCCTGGAGCGAGAGGAAGTTCGCGTTGGCCTTGAGATCGGGGTACGCCTCGGCGACCGCGAAGAGCTTCCCGAGCGTCTGCTCCAGGATGCCCTCGGCGGCCATCTTGTCCTGCGGCGTCTTCGCCGCGAGGAGGCCCGCGCGGGCGCGCGTCACGTTGTCGAGGACCTCGCGCTCGTGCTTCGCGTAGCCCTTCACGGTCTCGACGAGGTTCGGGATGAGCTCGCCGCGGCGCTGGAGCTGCACGTCGATCTGCGCCCACGAGTTGTCGATCGCGTTCTCGAAGCGGATGATGCGGTTGTAGAAGTTGACGAAGATCAGGACGATCGCCGCGACGAGCGCGACGCCGACGATCCAACCGAGCAGGGCCATCTTGACGTTCCTTCCGGACCGGACGTGCCGGCGCCGACGGCATCAACGTCGACTCTGGTCAAAAAGCACACGTCGGGTTCAAGCACCCCCCGCGCGGTCGCCGGACCCATGGACCGCACCGTCCGCCTTGCCCTCTGCGGCGCTTGGGTCGCGCTCGCCCTCGGGACGCTCGTCGCGTCGACGGCGTCCGCGGAGTGCCCTCAGACGAACCCGAAGTGCCACGTGAACGACGTCGGTCGGCAGCTCGAGGACCGGGCGTACGACGACTACGTGACCTGCATGGACGCCCCGGCGAGCGAGCAGGTCCCCTGCTACCAGGTCTACTGCGTCGAGCTGCGGACGGGCATGTTCCTGCAGTACCGCGGCACGCAGGTCGCCGACACGCCGCTCGCGTGCTATTTCTGAACTACTGCGGCGGTACGACCGGCAGCGCCGCGAGATCGCCCCGGAGCGCGGGCCCCTCGCGGAGCGTGGCGGCGAAACCTTCGTTGCCG
>DATDQL010000321.1:0-7109 GCA_035292305.1 Thermoplasmatota archaeon | reverse complement strand
CTCGACCACCCCGTACGAGTTCTATCGGTACTTCGACCTCTAGGTTCGCCAAGGACGCCAACCGTCCCAAGGACGCCAAGCCGGTCGGCCCTTTGCGGGCCGACCTGGCTCCCGTTTCTCCCTTCCCACGAACGAGCGTAGGCGCTCCGCTGCGAGCGAAGGTTAAGGTTCCGCGGTGCGGCTGGCGTGGTCGGCGGAGCGGCGGCCTCGATGGACCTGACGATGCAGTGGTCGTGGTTCCTCGTCGTCCCGATCTTCCTCCTCGCCTCCGCCTGGGCCGCGGCGGCGCTGGTGTATTCGGTCGCGCCGCGGCGTACCGTCAACCGCATGCTCGCGGTGCTGCTTTTCCTCGAGGGTGCGGGCGCCGGGGGCGGCATCCTCTTCCAAGGCCTGTTCCTGGACCCGGTGACGACGCGCGCCGCCGGGATCGCGACCGGCGTCGCGTTCTACCCGCTCCTCTTCCTCTACCCCGCGTTCCTCGGGGCTGCGCTCGACACTCCGCTCGTGCGGCCGTTCAGATCCGCGACCGCGAGGCTCGTCCTCGTCGCCGCCGCCGTTGGCGTCGCAGCCCTGTTCGCGTTCTCGCCGCGGGCGATCTTCGCGCTCGGCCGCTGGGCGACGGCGATCACCGCGCTCGCGGTCGCCGCCTTCGGGCTCGCGGCGTCGTTCGACGCCTGGCGCCGCGCCGCTCGAGGGAGCATCGCTCGGCGTCGGGGGATCGCGTTCCTCGCTGCGTTCGGGACGCGGGACGCGGGCATGGTCGCCTACATCGCCGTCAACGTCGCGTGGCTCTTCGCCTTTGGCGTGTTCGCGGATGAGAACGCGACCTTCCTCGTGCTTGCTGCGTCGTTCGTCCTCTACTACGCGTTCCTCGCCTACGGCATCGTCCGGTCCGAGCTCTTCGACGTCGACGTCCGCCTCAACTGGACCGTCCGCCAGTCCACGGTCGCGGCCGTCTTCGCAGCGGTCTTCGTCGCGGTCGCGGCCACGGTCGAGCAGTGGGCCGGGTCCATGGGCGTCCTCTGGGGCGGCGCCGCGGCTGCGGCCCTCGTCTTCGCGCTCCACCCCATCCAGCGGTTCAGCGCCCGCGTCGCGGACAGCGTCTTCCCGCGGCCGCCGGACCCGGGCACCCTCTCGCGCGACGAGCGCCTCGCCGTCTACCGTGACCTCCTGAAGGACGCGTGGTCCGACGGCACGCTCTCCACCGACGAGCGGCGTCTCCTCGAGAGCGCCCGGCGCCGCCTCGACGTGAGCGCGGACGACGCCCTCCGCCTCGAGCGCGAGGTCGCGGGCGGGTGAGTTCGCCTTGTTTACGTGATTGTAAACATTGTTGTCTCACGAAAACTTCATGTGTCCGTCGCCCCCAGTGCATGTCCATGTCCGAGGTCGCCGGTTTCCGCCCCTCCGACGAGGAGCGGCGCATCATCGCGCGGACGCGCGCGCAGATGGGCTTCAAGAGCGACTCGGAGGCGATCCGGTTCCTCGTCCGGAAGGGCGCCGAACGGCTCGGGCCGCTCAAGGACGACCCGGTCTTCAAGTTCCGGCTCCCGGGTCCGCCGTCCAAGAAGAGCTGGACGTCGGAAGAGATCGACGACCTCGTGTACGGAGACCCGCATGGGTAGGCCCGTCGTCTGGGACACCTGGGCGTTCCTCGAGGTCATCACGCGCGGCGAGCGCAGTCTCGACATCGAAGCGCTCCTCGCGGAGACGGATTCGATCGTGACGACGCGTGACGTCATCGCCGAAACGTTCGGTTCGCTCGTCAAGCACACGCGGTCATCGCAGGTGGCCCTCGCGTGGTGGGACGCGCTCGCCGCGAGTCGCATGCGCGTCGCAGACCCGGCGCGCGAAGAGATCCGGCGATTCGCGACGGGCCTCAAGGAGGTCGGCACATTGAGCTTCGTCGACCTTTCCCTCGGGGTGGCCGCCAAGAGCGTCGGCGCCCGCGCCGTCGCCACCGGCGACCGCGAGTTCCGCCGCATGGGGCTCGAGCCGCTCTTTGCCCACGCCTGAGCCTCCTCCTGCAGCGGGGGGCGCCCTCGCCCTCGGCGCCCTCGCCCTCGACCCTATCGTTCCCTCGCGCCAGCGCCAGCGCTAGCGTCAGCGCTCGGACGTTTCCGCAACCCTCATGAGCGTCCCCACGGCCTAGCGACCGGTTCCCGTTGTCCCGGCTCGCGCTCGTCCTCGTCGCGGCGGCGGTCCTCGCCCCCGCGCTCGTCCCGGTCCAGGCGCATGTGCCGATCGGCACGCCCGCGCTCGCGTACACCGGCCTCGCGACGATCGAGATGGACGCGCGGTTCCGCGCGGAGGAAGGGTGGGATGCCGACGTCGATGCGCGATCGGTGGCGTTCGCCTCGCCTTCGGGCCTTCCGTCGTCGATGCGACTCCTTGCGAGGCCCGACCGCGACCTCCTCGCCTTCGCGTTCCGCCTCGCGGACAAGAGCCGCAGCAACGCGGACCACGTGGACGTCGGGTTCGCGCCGCGGCACGAGAAGTCCGAGGCCGCCGAGGGAGACCAGTCCGTGTGGCGCTTCCGCCGCGACGGCACGATGGCGAGACTCTCGGTCCTCGACCCCTCGAAGGTCACGAACGTCTCGACGCCGCCTGCGGGCGTCCGCTTCCAGCGGGCGTTCGAGCCGGACCCGGACGTGTGGCACCTCGAGCTCGAGATCGGCTGGACGGCCACGCACGCCGGCCTCGCCGTCTGGCAGCACGACGACCGGAACGACACGAGCTGGCCGCGCGCCGCGAAGCGCGACGACCCTTCGACCTGGGGTGACGTGGTGGTCGATCGAAGGCCGGTGGGGATCGAGCTCACGACCGACCGCGGTTCCGCGCTCGAAGGCGAGAGCGTGAACCTGACCGCGCGCATCACGAATCCGGTGTTCGAGCGCGCGAGCATCGGCGAGAACGTCGTGTTCGAGACGAGCTTCGACGGCGTCGAGTGGCGCAGCCTCGGGGTCCGCACGCCGGACGGCGGCGGCGTCGCGCAGGTCGAGGTCGCCCTCACCGAGACGGACCTCTACCGATTCCGGGCGCGCACGTTCGACAACGAGCGATTCGGCCCCGGGCTCTCGCCTGTCGTCGCGGTCGGTGTCGGCGACCGGACGCGCCTCCTCGGCGGCGACCCCTCATGGTGGGTCTCCTACTCCGAGGACGGGACCCGCGTGTATGCGCTCATCGCGAACGCGAGCACGAACGTCACGCCGACGTGGGAAGCCTCGTGGAACGGAGGGACGTGGGTGAGGATGGCGACGGGCCATCCTGGCGCGGTCCTCGTCCACACGTGGACGCCGCCGGACAGCGGAGATTGGTTCGCGCGCCGCGTCGCTTACGCCGCGAACGGCACCGCAGACGCGTCGACGGCCGTCGCCATCCCGGCGTGGTCCCCCGCGGTCGGCGACCGCACGCCGGTGTCCGTCCAGTTGCGCGTCGAGCCCGCGAACGAGTCCTTGACGCTCGTCGCGAGCATGGACACGTACCCCGCCAGCGCGAAGGTCGAGTTCACGCGCGCGCCGTCCACGCCGCTCGGGGTCGTCGTCGTCCAGGACGGCGTCGCGACGCTCAAGCTCGACCGGCCGCTGCCGGGTCCGAACCTGTACGTCGCGTGGTTCGGCGGGACGCCGACCCACGCGCCCGCCGCCGCGCGCGCCGAGCTCGAGTGGTGGCCCGCGAACACGACGAAGTACGCTCTCGGCCAGCGCAACGCCACGGGAGAGATCGTCACGCGGCAGGCCGACGTGCTGTTCGGCGACGAGGGATGGCTCGCCTTCCGGCTCGGGAAGCAGACGCCCGCGACCCCCGGCGTGGCCCGTCTCACGATCCTGCCTCCGACCGGCGGGAACGTCAGCGCGTTCTCGGGGCACCTGCCGGCCGGTCGCACGAACGCGACGTGGCCGCCGAGCACGCCGGGATCCCACAAGTGGCGCCTCGAGTTCTACCGGCCGGAAGGCGCGGGCGCGGTGCTGCTCCGGAAGAACGGGACGCTCGACGTCCTGAAGCGGCAGGTCGAGCTCGACGTGCAGGTCGGCTCGAATCTGAGGCTCGGCGAGGAGACCGTGGTGACGGCGGTCTTCAGCTCCTTCGGCAAGCCCCTGGTCGTCCAGGAAGGCATGGTCCATCTCGAGCGCAAGGGCGGCGACGAATGGAACGTCGTGGCGGAGGCGCGCCCCGCCTCCGACCGCGTGGCGCTCCTGTGGAATCCCGGGTCGCCGGGCATCCAGACGATCCGAGCCGTCTACACGGGGAGCCCAGGATACTCCGCGAGCACGTCAGAGCCGGTCGCGGTCCGCGTCGCGGACTCCGTCGGATCCGTGCCCGGGGACGGTGAGGGCAACGCGTCCAATGACACGGCCGTGGTCGAGGAAGATCGTTTCCTCCCCATGGGCGGCCTCCTCGGGGCCGTCGCGGCGCTCGCGCTCGCGGCGCGCAGACGTCGTTAGGCCGGCGTGGTCTCGCCAGGCATTCGTCGAAGACCGGAAGCCGGGAAGACCTACCCCTTGGAGGTCTGGTCTTTCGGTCTTCCGGTCTTCGACGGATGCCTTGCCGCCCGCAGGGTCACGGCCGTAAGGGCACGCCTCGAAAGCTTCCGGCACCCTTATCTGGGACCGTGGGGGGTAGCGCCCGGGGTTCACCATGGGGAAGCAGGGCACCGTCCTCGTCGTGCTGTTGTTCGCATTGACCGCGCTCTCGCCGCTCGTCGCGGCCCACGAGCCCGATGCGGACGACTTCATCGTCGCGGCCGTGACCGACGAGGACTACACGGTCGACGGCGCGATCACGGACGACGCGTGGGACGACGTGGACGGGAGCGGTGACTTCAACTTCGACTCCGCCGACTCCGGCGACGTGGACGTCCAGATGGTGTGGCACGTGGACGACGAGAAGCTCCTCGTGTCGATCGAGGTCGAGGACGACGGGATCGACCTCACGGGCGACTTCGTCGACTTTGCGTTCGCCGAGGACCACGCGAACGACGACGCGGACAACGGCGACCAGTCCATCCTCCGCGTCAACCGCGACGGCGACACGTTCGAGATCGACGTCGAGGACCCCGGGGACTTCGATTCCACGACCGACACCGGTGCCCCGAGCGGCTTCGACCTCGACGTCGTGAGCGACGCGAGCGGCTGGACGATCGAGCTCGCCATCGACTGGGACAACGCGCACGGCGGCTTCGGGATCTGGGCCTACAGCGACGAAGCGGACCCGGAGGAGCAAAGCGGCGGGGAAGTCTACCCGGACGCCGCGGACCTCGACGACCCGGGCAGCTGGGCCGACGTGAAGGTGGAGCTCACCGACGCCGATGTCACGATCACGACGAGCCGCACGACGGGGAAGGTCGGAGAGACGGTCGACCTCACCGCCGACATGGACGACGAGGACGCCGACATCGTCAACACGGCCACCTTCGAGCGAAGCGCCGACGGGACGACTTGGACCTCCATCGGTTCCAAGTCCTTCGACAGCAGCGGCAAGGCGAAGCTCGTGTACACGCTCCCCACGGCGGGGGTCTGGAAGTTCCGCGCGACGACCCCCGAGAAGGGCACGTTCGCAGCCGGCGTCTCGAACGTCGTGACGGTCACCGTGGCCGACATCTCCTCGTTCGTCTCCGGCGGCGAGGATGCGTGGGCGAAGTACGAGGCGCAGACCGACGGCCAGCGCAACTACACCCTGACCGCGAACACGTCGAGCGGCACGTACGCGACCTGGGAGGCGTCGTTCGACGGCACGAGCTGGTTCCGGCTCTCGACCGGCGGGCGAGGTTCGCAGCTCGCGACCCGCTGGACGCCGCCGACCACAGGTGAGTGGAACGTCCGCCCCGTGACGTACACGCGCGAGGGCGCGGCCACCGTGGGCGACGTCATCGAGCTCGACGCGTACACGATCTCGAGCACGAAGACCGCGAGCACGACGGTGCTCGACGCCGAGGAGGACGCGGGCAAGATCAAGCTCACCGCGACCGTCGAACCGACGGCCGCGCCGGGCACGGTCACGTTCTACAAGGAGACCGGCGCGACGCTCGGCACCGCGTCCCTCGTCGGAGGCAAGGCCTCGTTCACCGTGCAGAGCCCGTTGCCGGGAACGCACACGTACGCCGCGCGCTACGGCGGCTCGACAACGCACGCGCCGTCCTCCGGCGCCGAGACGATCTCGTGGTGGCCGGCGATGGCCACCTCGCCCCGCACGACCGACGCGACGGGCGAGGCGATCACCGTGACGCACGCGGCCGGGGCCATCGCGTTCGCGGCGCGCAAGGGCGACGGCCCGGGCATCCCCGGGGCAGTGGAGATCCTTGCGACGTTCAACGGGACCACGACGACCGTGTTCCAGGGCAACGTGCCGGGCGGCTCGGCGAGCGTACCGTACGCGCCGAAGGCCGAAGGCGTGTACCTCCTCGAGGCGCGGTTCTACCGCGAGTCGGGCGCCACCGTGGCGGCCGACGTCCGGACCGCGTCCATCGAGATCGAGGACCGTGCCGTTACCCTGAAGCTGACGTTCCCGACGAAGGCCGAGGAAGGCGACACGCTCACCGCGACCGTCGCGTTCGAGGACGGCTCCGGGAAACCGCTCACGGTCGACGGCGGCTCCGTGAAGATCCAGCAGCTCGTCGGCGAGACCTGGACCTCCAAGGAGACGAAGGCGGCGGTCGCGGCGACATCCGTGACGTTGACCCTCCCAGCGCCCGCGCCCGGAGCGCACAGCTTCCGCGCGATCTATACGGGGGCCGAAGGCTTCCAGCCTGGGACGTCGTCGGTCACGAAGCTCACCGTGACGCCCGTGGACGACGGCGACACGACGGACGACGGGACCGACGGCCCGGCGCCGACGCCGATGCCGTGGATGCTCGCGCTCGTCGCGGCCGGGCTCGCGGCGTTCGCGCTGCGGCGGAAGCAGTGAGGTTCGGGATCCGGGCGCGCCGCCTCAGGTCCACGAAGACCATGGATCTTCACGAACATCACGAACCCTCGGAGGATTCGTGGAGTTCGTGACGTCTCGTGGTCTTCGTGGCCTTCAAGCGGCGGGAGTGGAGCGGTCCACGTGCTCTGCGCGCGGCCGGGCTCGCGGCGTTCGCGCTGCGGCGGAAGCAGTGAGGTTCGGGATCCGGG
>DATDQL010000320.1:0-3796 GCA_035292305.1 Thermoplasmatota archaeon | reverse complement strand
GCTCTCCGAGCCGCATGCGGGCCATGAAGGAGACGCGGAAAACTCGGCCGTTCAAGAGACGCCTCTGGCGGCGCGTTTTCTGAAGAGGACCTGCGGTTCCGCATTTCCTTCATGGCCCATATAGCGCGCGGAGCGAGTCCTCCAGGTCTTCCGCGTTTCCGCGTACCGCCTCGCGCCACGCGACCGGACAACCTATCCGCGTCTCCTTCATGGCCCGCATCCGGCCCGGAGGGCCTTCCACAAGTCTCCGCGTCTCCGCGTACTGCGGAGCCCGCGCTCGGTGAAACCTTATGCCGCATCACGGCGGCTCCCGTCCGTGCGCCTCGCCCTCGCGGCCGCCCTCCTCCTCGCGCCCCTCGCCGCGGCCTCCGACGGCCCCGGCCCCATGGAGACCGGCACGGACGGCATCGCCTTCGCGGAGGACGACCCGGCCGTTCTCGCGGCGATCGAGGCCGTGCGCGCGGACGTCTCCGGCGAGCGCATCCACGACTGCGTGCGAGCGCTCACCTCGGAGGGCGCGACGCGGTACCGCGTCATGGGGACGCCGACGCACGACCAGTTCGTCGCGGCGCACAAGGACGTCTTCGGCGCGCTCGGCCTGCTCACGGCGTTGCACGAGTTCGACGAAGGCGCCGCGGGCGTCGGCCCCGCACGCAGTCCGGACAAGGGGGGCACGAACATCGTCGGCGTCCTCCCCGGTCGCGACCTCGCGCGCTGGGTCGTCGTCGGCGGGCACTACGACACGCGCGAGTTCACCCTCGGCGGCGGCGCGCTCGACAACGCGAGCGGCATCTGCACGGTGGAGGAGCTCGCGCGCGCGACGAAGGCGTACGTCGACGCGCACGGCCCGCTCGAAGCGACGCTCGTCTTCCTCTGGTACGACGGGGAGGAGTGGGGTCTCCACGGCGCCGTCGCGTTCGCGAACGACGACTCCGCCGTGCGCGGTCTTCTCGGGCTCGCGGCGGACGCGCCGGTGGACGTGCTCGTGAGCCAGTCGTACGACATGCCCGGGCTGAACTACCCCGCGAAGAACACATGGGCGCGCTACGGGGACCCGGCGACGACGGACGAGTACGCGGTGCTGAACCTCCGCGCGGCGCCCATCGAGGTCGACGACGAGTGGCGCTGCTGGTCCTACGGGTGCTACGAGGAGCTGAAGGAGCGCGACGACTTCGCGCGGGTCCTCGACCGGAACACGCGCTACCATCACCTGCTCCGCGAGATCGCGTACGACGTGCTCGCGCTCCCTCCGGAGCACGTGTGGGTGTACGACGATGAATACGGGCGCAGCGACCACATCCCGCTCATCGCGAAGGGCGCAGCCGGCAACCGGATCCAGGGCAGCCACGACGAGGAGTACCCGCACTATCACCAGCCGACGGACACGCTGGACGCGATCTACCTCCTCGCCGGCTCGAAGGAGAACCTGATCGCGGCGTATGCGACCGAGGCGCAGGCGGGCGGCCTCGCCGCGTTCTACGTGGCGCTCACGGGAGGCCACGGACCGTACGGGCCGAGCGGGGCGATGGCAACGGACGCCGCCGGGGCGACGGGCGACTCGGCCTCGACGTCCGTGCCCGGGATCGGCGCGCTCGCGACCCTCGCGGGGCTCGCTGCCGCGGGCTCGTTCGGGCCACGCCGCATCAAGCGGGCATCGCGTCGCGTTCGAGCGTGCTCGCTTCCTCCGCGCTGAGACCGAGACGGGCGCGCGCGACGTCGAGCATGCGCCGCTCCGGCGGCGTGAGCATCCCGTCGGACCACGCCGCGCGGGCCTGTTCGAGGAAGAGCGTGCGGCGTTCGTCCTTCGGAAGATCCGCGATGGCTCGAGCTGCCGGCGTGAGGGACGTCGCGAACGCGCGCGAGAAGCGCTCGATCGGCCGCAGCATCATGAGGAGCGCCACGGCGGCCACGCCCCCGGCGAGGTAGCCGAACTCGTCGCTCAGGAACTGTTGCGCGACTTCGGCGACGACGAGGAACGCAGCGAGGAACACGAGGCCGATGGTGCCCGTCCCGAGCCCGTGTCGGATCTTGATGTCGATGTCGAAGAGCTGAGACTTCAGGATGCCGTAGCTCAGGAGGGCGACGAACGTCAGCGTAGCTACAGGGAATCCGAGGAAGCTCACGACATCGTACGCTGCGCCGAGCGACATGACGACCTGCGCGATGAGGAACGTGCCGGCGAGTGCGTCGCGGACGCCGAAGGCAAGGAGGAACGCGCGGGCCTGGCGTCGAGCGAGCGAGGCCGGCACTGCCCGTCGCCATGCGTCGAACGCGACGGCCAAACCGAAGAAGAACGTCAGGCCGAGGCCGCCGAGGACGGCAGCTTGGGCGGGCGACTGCGTCACGGTCCACGGCACCCTGAACCCCGGAGTCATGCCTGGGGCGAAGAGGTCGCGCCGGACGAGGACGGTGATGTAGACGAGGATCGCGACCGATAGCAGCGCCAAGCGAGCTCTCCGGCCGTGGAACGGGCGCGAGAGCGGCGAGTCGAGCGTACCGAGGAGGCCGAGGTAGAACGTCGGGAGGAGCGCTGCCGCCCCGACGTTCACGGCTATGACGTCGAGCGAGAGATCAGGGTCCGTCGCAAGCGCCGCGACGCCGAAACAGCCCATTGCCACGCCCTCGAGCGCGAGCGCGATGGCGAGGTAGCGGTTCTGCGGCCGGGTGGGGTTCGCAGCGTACAGGAGCCAAGCCGCGACCGAGGCGACGGCGAAGGCGAGGAATCCCGGAGCAGCGAGAAAGGGGTTCGGAGGGGGCAGGTGGCTTCCCGTGAAGGGAGCGGCGCACCGCGACTTCAAGGCGCGTGTCGGACCCGGGCATCGACCACCGCGTGGACGACCGCCGGCGCGTAGCTCTTCACGGCGTGCGTGTCCGCGGCCTCGACGCGGAAGCCGGCCGCCTCCGCCGCGGTGCGGACGCGGCCCTCGGCTTCCTCGCGCCACGCATCCACGCCGAACGTGTCGTGATAATGAAGCGTCGCGCCGGCAGGGTCCGCAACCTCGAAGGCGCGCGGCAGGAACTCCGCTGTGCGCCCGACATAACCGAGCAGCACGCGCTGCGCGGTCGGGAGCGGTGTCTCACGGTTGTCGCCGAGGACGGGTTCAAGGACGGCGCCGACGCGATTCAGCCGCGCGTTCTCGAGAAGGAAGCGGTGCGCGACCGGGTTCTTCTCGACGGCGACGACCCTCGTCGCGCCGGTGCGCTTCGCGATGGGGATCGCGAAGTAGCCGATCCCCGCGAACAGGTCCACGACCGTCTCGCCGCGGCAGTCGAGGCGCCCCATCCGTGCCCGCTCCTCGACGTTCCCGCTCGAGAACATGATCCGGGAGGCGTCGAGGGCGTAGAGGATGCCGTGCTCGCGGTGGACGGTGACGGCCGGATCGGCGCGGCTCCCGTCGTGCCAGAGGACGGGGGCAGCCATCTCCCGGAACTCGCCGACGACGCCGCGGGTGTTCTCGAGCGCGGCGCGGCATCCGAGGACGCGGGCGAGCGCCTCGCCGACCAGCGCGCTCCAGGGGGCGAGCGGAGCGGGGATGCGGAGGACGACGACGTCGCCGAGCCTCTCCCACCGGTCGGGGAAGAGGTCCAGGGCCTCCGCGGGGACCTTTCCCCGGAGCGATGCGGCGCCCGCCTCCCGCGGTGCCGTCCGCCCCCCCGAGGCCTCCGTGCGAAACGCCAAATAGTCAACCCGCTCCGTCCAGGCGCAGGCCCGGAATGAGGTTTGCCCTGCGCCGCGCGGCGCCCGCCCTGCTGCTCCTGACCCTCGCCGTCGCGGGGCCCGTCCACGCCGCGCCCG
>DATDQL010000319.1:0-3072 GCA_035292305.1 Thermoplasmatota archaeon | reverse complement strand
GAGCCGGGCGGAAGCTGACGTCCCGGCCCATGCCGGGAAGGACGACGAGGATGTCGCTGAAGACGATCGCCGCGTCGAGGTCGAAGCGCTGGATGGGCTGGAGCGTGACCTCGGCCGCGAGGTCGGGCCGGTCGAGCATCGTCTGGAATCCGTACGAGCTCCGCACCGCGCGGTACTCGGGCAGGTAGCGCCCCGCCTGCCGCATGAACCACACCGGGACTCGATCGACGGGGTCCCCCGCGCACGCCGCGAGGAACCGCTCGCGGGAGTTCACGCCGCCACCTCCTTCGACGCGGCGCGGAACGCGGTCGCGGCCTCCTCGAGGACGCGGTCGTCGTGCGCGGTCGAGAGGAACGAGACCTCGTAGGCAGAAGGCGGCAGGAACACGCCGTGGCCGAGGAGGGCGCGGTGGAACGGCGCGAAGCGCGTCCCGAGGTCCGCCGGAAGCCTGTGGTACGCTCGGGTCTCCGGCGCGGTCGTCGGCCAGAGGATGCTTCCGACGCTGTGAACATGGAAGGCGGGGGCCGCGTCCTCGAGCGTCTTCGACCAGAGCTCACCGAGGCGGTCGAGGTCCGGGTACAGGCGCGGGAGCCTCTCGATCGCGCGCATCGTCGCGAGCCCGGCGGCCATCGCGAGCGGATTCCCCGAGAGCGTCCCTGCTTGATAGACGGGGCCGAGCGGCGCGACGAGGTCCATGAGGTCGCGTCTGCCTCCGTAGGCGGCGCAGGGAAGACCCCCGCCGAGCACCTTGCCGAACGTGAGGAGGTCCGCGTCGATGCCGTAGCGCTCGCACGCGCCGCCCCAGCCGAGGCGGAAGCCGGTGATGACCTCGTCCGCGAGGAGGAGCGCGTCGTGCGCGCGCGTGAGCCGTCGCAGCAGGCGGAGCCATTGCGGTCGTTGCGGGAGGAGGCCCGCGTTCGCAGGGACGGGTTCGACGACGGCGCACGCGACGCGCGCGCCGTGCTCCCGGAAGAACGACTCGAGCGCGGCATCGTCGTCGAGGGGCAGGACGGCGGTGTCCGCGATCGTCCCGCGCGGGACGCCGGCGCTCGACGAGGCGCCGGACGTCGCGAGCCCGCTGCCGCCCTTCACGAGCATCGCATCCGCGTGCCCGTGGTAGCATCCGTCGAACTTCAGGACGAGGTCACGGCCCGTCGCGGCCCGCGCGAGCCGGATGGCGCTCATGACCGCCTCCGTGCCGGAGGACACGAACCGGACCCAGTCCGCGCAAGGGTGGCGGCGCACGACCACCTCGGCGAGAGCGACCTCCGCGGGGTGCGGCGCGCCGAACGTGGTGCCGAGAGCCGCGGCCTCCTGCACGGCCGCCACGATCGCCGGGTGCGCGTGGCCCAGGATGAGCGGCCCGAAGCTCATCTGGAGGTCGAGGAAGCGACGGCCGTCGGCGTCCCAGACGTACGCGCCTTCGCCGTGGACGAGGACGCGAGGACGGCCGCCGACGGCGCGGAAGGCGCGCACCGGGCTCGACACGCCGCCGGGCATGACCTTCTCGGCGCGTCCGAAGATGTCGTCGGAGATCGTCACCCTAAAGCCACCCCTTCTCGAGGGCATCGCGCGCGTGGTAGGTCACGATCACGTCCGCGCCCGCGCGCGTCAACGCGGTCAGGTTCTCGCGCACGACGGCGGCCTCGTCGAGGACGCCGGCCTGGGCCGCGAGCTTCACCATCGTGTACTCGCCGCTCACGTTGTACGCGGCGACGGGAACGCGGACGGCCTCGCGGACCGCCCGGATGACGTCGAGGCACGGCAGGCCGGGCTTCACCATCACCATGTCCGCGCCCTCCTCCTCGTCGAGCAACGCCTCGCGGACGGCCTCCCGCACGTTGCGCGGATCCATCTGGTACGTGCGCCGGTCGCCGAACGACGGCGCGCTGTGGGCGGCGTCGCGGAACGGGCCGTAGTAGGCGCTCGCGTATTTCGCCGCGTAAGAAAGGATCCCCGTGGAATGGAGCCCGCCCGCGTCGAGCGCGTCGCGGATCGCGGCCACGCGGCCGTCCATCATGTCGCTCGGGGCGACGAGGTCGGCGCCGGCCTGCGCGTATGCGACCGCGGCAGCGGCCAGGGGAGGAAGCGAGGCGTCGTTGTCGATGCGGCCGCGCGCGTCCGGGATGCCGCAGTGCCCGTGCGTCGTGTACGCGCAGAGGCACACGTCCGCGGCGAGGAGCGCGTCGCCGCCAACAGCTGAGCGAACGGCCCGCAGCGCGCTCGGGACCGGCCCCTTCGGATCCGCGGCAGCGGCCCCGACCGCGTCCTTCTCCTCGGCGACGCCGAAGAAGAGGTGGCTCGTGAGGCCGAGCCCGATGTCGCGCTTGACGCGCTCCGCCACGAGGTCCGCGCTCTCCCGCACGACCCCGGGCATGGACGGGACGGCCTCCTCGCGCCCGCGCCCCGGGACGACGAAGTGCGGCACGACGAGGCGCGCGGGCGAGAGGCGCGTCTCGGCGACGAGCGCCCGGACGAGGGGGCTCTCGCGGAGTCGGCGGGGTCGGGTCTTCATCGCAGGGCCTCCAGGAGCGCGAACGGCGTCCGGCGCTCGCAGACGGCGTCGCAAGGTAAGCCTTGCGCCCGGAGCGCGCCGGCCGTCGCGGGGCCGAACGCGACCCAACGGCGCGCGCGGGCTCCGGAAAGAGCGTCCACCGCGGTCGGACTGCCCACGACGAGCACGTCGGTCTCGAGCATCAGCGACTTCGCCCGCAGCCGGTACACCGGCCAGTGCACGAGGCGGTGTCCCGCGCCCACGATCGCATCCGGCAGGTCCCGCGACGGGCGGTCCGCGGCGGGGAACACGACGGGGCCCGTCGGGGGCCACCGCGCGAGGAGGACGCGCGCGAGCCCCGCGCCGGTGCCGTCCGGGGAGACGAGGTGCACGGGAAGACCCGCGCGCCGCAGGGCGCGCGCGGTCGCGGGCCCGACGGCCCCGATGCGCGCGGCCGCGTTCGGCGCTTCACGGTCGAGCGCGGCCAGGGGCTCCGCGGCCCGCGCGCTCGTGACGACGGCCCACGACGCCTCGCGCCATGCCGTCTCGGGCGGCGGCGCGTTCGTCGTCTCGACCGA
>DATDQL010000318.1:0-6892 GCA_035292305.1 Thermoplasmatota archaeon | reverse complement strand
GCTGCTGCGGCACGACTCACCGCGCCCGCGGGCGCGGTGTGGCCGACGAGGGACGAGGAGGGACGATAGATGCCGAAGTGGGAGACGAAGCTCAAGCTCGGCCGCAAGCTCGACGACGTCGACGCCGCGACGGCGTCCGACAACCAGGTGAGCGCGCTCTTCCGGTACGATGAGAAGGGCGCGGACCGTCACGTCTCGCTCTCCGTCGAATCGGACACGATGAAGGCGGACGACGTCGCGGCCGTCCTTGCGCTCCTGGAGCGCCGCGGCCTGTTCACGAAGATGAATTCGCGCGTCTGGGTGAGCCAGCCGCAGGCGAGCGAGGCCAAGTTCGGCGCGACGACCCAATGGCAGGGCGCCGACGTCGGCGGCCTCGGCGAGCGCGCTGGCTCCATGACGGTCGCGACGACCGGCCCGACCGGCGTCGCCGACTCAGCCTTGCCGAGGCTGCGGGAGGCCGAGCGGCGCGTCGAGGACCTCGATCGCGCCCTCGCGGCCCTCAAGGCCGCGCTGCGCGACGCGTGACCACGCTCGGGTCGCCTAGCGAGGGCGAAAGGTATACCCTCCGACGACGGTGCCGGCCCGATGCGCGCGCTCTTTCCAGCCATCGTGCTCGCCACGATCCTCGCAGGCTGCACCCAGACGCCGACGCCCCCCGGGGAGCCGACGGAACGCTTCGCGACGGAGGACGTCGAACGATCCACGACCGACGGCGCCCTCGCGCTGCGCATGCGCATCGTGAAGGTCGGCGACGTCTTCGGCGCCGGAGCGAACGCGACGATCGAGGTGTCCTCCTCGAAGGCCATCGAGGACGTGCGCGCCGGGATCACGACCGGCGCCGGCCTCCGCGCGGACCGCGCGTTCTGGAGCGGGGACCTCGCCGCGAACGTGCCCGTCACCGTCTCCACCGTATTCCGGGCGGACAACCCGGGGAACTGGACGGTCCGCGGATGGGCCGAGGCGTGGGATGGCGGCAAGCGGCTCCTCGCGGCCGAGGAGGTCTACCTCGGAGGCGACGGGACCCGCGCGGGCGTCCGCGAGTTCGGCGCCGGCGCCGTCGTCAAGCCCGACGTCGAGCTCACCGTCGCGAAGACCGAGGCGGGAGTCTCCACGCTCGTGGGCCGCGTCACGCTGCCCGCGGATTCCGGGACCACGCACGTCCGCCTCGCGCTCGACGGCCCCCTCACCCTCGACGAAGGCGATGCCGCGTGGCGCGGCGCGATGAGCGAGGGCGAACCCCGCACGTTCGAATGGTCGATCCGCGCCACGGGACCGGGCACGGCGACGCTGACCGTCTACCCGGACGCGTCGCTCTCGGCCCGCTCCGGCGAGGCGACGGCGCGCGTCGGGTGAGGGCTCCGCGGCGCGGCTATCGGTTCGCCTCCGCGACGCGGAGCACGTACCGCGCCTGCTCGACGAGCGGACGGTCGATCATGCGGCCATCGAGGGAGAACACCGCGCCGGCGTGCTTCGCATCGGCCTCGACGATGCGGCGGGCGCGCTCCACCGCCTCCGGCGTCGGCGTGAACACGGCGTTCACGACCTCGATCTGCTGCGGGTGGATCACCTGCTTGCCGCGGTACCCGAGGTCGCGCCCCTCGGTCGCGTCGCGCGCGAGCCCGTCGAGGTCCTTGTAGTCCACGAACACCTGGTCGATGGCCGCGATGCGGCGCGCCGCCGCGGCCATCACGACGGTGCTGCGGGCCATCCACACCTCGCGGTTCGACGGCGAACGCCGCGCGCCCGTATCCGCAGCGTAGTCCTCCGCCCCGAACACGAGCGCGTCGACGCGCGCGTTCGCGCAGGCGATCGCGTACGCGTTCAACACGCCGAGGGCGGTCTCGCAGATGCACAGGATGGACGCCTCGACGTGCGCCTCCGTGAGGCGCGTCGCGACGCGCACGACGTCCGCGGGATCCTCGGCCTTCGGGAGGACGACAGCATCCGGGCGCGCCGCGACGACCATGTCGAGGTCCTTCTCGTGCCAGGGAGATCGCGCCGCGTTCACGCGGACGCACCGCTCCGCGCGCCGACCCGCAGCGGGGGCGGACGCGAGGACGAGTCGCGCGACCTCACGGGCCTCGTCCTTGCGGTCCGGCGCGACTGCGTCCTCGAGGTCGAGCACGGCGGAGTCCGCCGTCGAGGCCAGGCACTTCCGCGCGCGGTCCTCGCGGTCGGCCGGCGCGTAGAGCATCGAGCGGCGCACGCGCGGCGCCGGCGAAGCGTCGGGCACGCGGCCGGAGACGCTGCCGCGCGCCATGAGGATTGCGACCCACGACACGACGGCGGGTGCCGGGAACGGGACCGGGACCGTTGGCTGGGAGCGGGACCGGGAACGGGACCGTTCGCCGGGAACGGGACCGGGACCGTTGGCCGTGCTCGGCACCCGATCCCCGCGTCATCGCTCGGATCGCTTTCCCCCAGAAAGCCCCGTAAAGCAGAAGGCCCCGCAGGCATCTGCCGCCGCGATGGACGGCCCGACAGACGCTGAGATCCGGGAGATGGCCGAGGCCCGCGTCGCGTTCAAGGGCAGCGCGGTCTCGTACCTGCTCATCAATCCCTTCCTCATCGGCGTCTGGTGGTTCACCGATCCCGGCGGGTACTACTGGCCGATCTGGGTCCACCTCGGGTGGGGTATCGGACTCGGCTTCCAGGCGTGGAAGACGTACGGCACAGGCGGCAGCGTCGTCTCGAAGGAGGAGCAGCGCCTGCGCGCGAAGTACGGACGGCTCTAAGGCTTCCCTCGCGTCCGCACGAGGGCCTTCCGCCGGTACGTGAGGACCTCCTCGCCGCGCTGATTCGTCACGACGTGGCGGATCTCCACGAGCCCCCGGTCCGGCTTCGAGGTCGCACGCTTGTCGACGACGACGCTCTTCACCGAGATCGTGTCCCCATGGAACACCGGCTTCGTGTGCTCGACGTCGTAGTACCCGAGGTTCGCGACGAGCGTCCCCGCGGTGAGGTCGTTCACGCTCATGCCGACGCTCATCGAGAGCGTCAGGAGGCCGTTCACGACGCGCTGCCCGAACGGCGTCGAGCGCGCGTACTCCTCGTCGAGGTGGAGCGGCTGGTTGTTCATCGTGAGCGCGCAGAAGAGCACGTTGTCCGCTTCCGTGATCGTGCGCGACGGCGAATGCTGGATCGTGTCGCCGACGACGAAGTCCTCGAAGAAGCGGCCGGGCATGACCCCGGGAACGGGCCTCGGTGAGAAAAGCGTGGCGACCCGAGGACGCGGGAGGGCGGCGTTGCGTTGCCGCCCGCCGGGAGCACAGCGTTCCGTTGCCGCCCGCCAGGAGAACACGGAGGAACGGAGGATCGAAGGAACGGAGCCTCCGTTCCTCCGCAGCTCCGCTCCTCCGGGTGATCCTGGCGGGCGACCACCGGAATGCCTCGGCTCGCCCTTACCCGGTCGTCGCCTTCAGCACGTCCACGATGAGGTTGCGGTCCTCGGTCGCGTTCTTCTGGTCGTTCTTGAACACGACCTTGACCTCGTGCTTGCCCGCGGCGAGTGCGACGCTCTTCGCGAAAGTCACGTACCCGTTCGACGCGGTGTAAGCCCCGACCACCTTGCCGTCGACGAGCAGGTCGAACTTCGCCTGGATGCCGGCAAGCGCCGTGCCCTTCGCCACGACCTGGACCTTCACGGTCGCGGCGGCCGGGAGGCTGAACGAGTCGGCGACGTAGCCGTTCGCCCAGAGGTTCCACGCGGCCCCGCCGGAGGCCTTCGTGTCCGCGACCTTGCCGCCCACGCTCTTGGTGGCGGCCGCCTCGGCCTCCTTGCTCCACGCGAACGGCGCGGGGGCCGGTGCAGGCGCGGGGGCGGGTTCCGTCCACGCCACGGCGTCGGGCCATCGGTACGCGCCGGAGGTCGCGCGGGCGCCGTCCTGCGCGGTCGCGGTGAAGACGACCTTGGACCCTGTCGGCGCGTGGTACGAGCCGGCCCACGCGCCCCAGTCGCGAAGCGTGAGAGGCTGCGCGGCGCCTCCGTCGATGCTCGCGGAGACGCCCGCGAGGGGCCGGTTCGCGGAAACGGCGACCTCGAGCCACCATTCGTTCCCGGGCTTCGGCTGGAACGTCGCCGTGTACGGAGCGGGCTCCGTCGCACGGACGAGGGCCGTCGCGCCGGTCCCGGGGACGAGCGTCGCGCCCGTGGCCCCCATGCGGGCCTCGAGCGTCGCGTCCCCTGCGCGCGCGAGCGTCACGCTCGCGGCCACGTCCGCGCTAGCGCCGGGCGCGAGGGTGACGGACCGCGCGCCGACGAAGGCGCCTTCGGCGAGGACACCGAAGATCGCGGTCATCCCGACCTCGCCGGCGTTCGTCACGCGGTACGTCGCCGGGAACGCTTTGCCGACCTCGACCGTCGACGGGGTCGTGAGCGCGCCGGAGAGCCGCGCCTCGCCGGGGCGCAGCGCGCGGACGGCGGCCGTCGCGCCGTCGCCCGGGACGACCGTGCTCCCGTCGTGCATGCGCGCCTCGAGGGCGTGCACGCCGGCGGGGAGCGAGAGGTCGAGCGCGACCTCCCGGCGCTCGCCGGGGCCGAGGGCGACGTCCGCGACCTTGCGCCACGCGCCGTCGACGGCGAAGCCGTACGACGCGGAGAGCGGCTGCCCGCCGACGTTCTCGACGACGTAGGAGGCGCGGAAGGGCTCGCCCGCGACGACCTCGGCGGGGGCGGCGACGCCTGCCGCGAGGCGCGCCGCGCCGGGAGACGCAACGGGTGGCGCCCGCGCGTCGACGCGGTCCACGACGAGGTTGCGGTCTCCCGTCGCGTCGCGCCAATCGTTCGTGAACCTCACGACGACGGAGCGCTCGCCGGCGGCGAGGTCCACGCGCGCGACGTGCTCGGTCCACCCGGCGGGGACGTCGAACGTGCGCGCGACCGCGCCGTCGACGAGGAGCTCCATGCGCGGGTTCGCCCCGCCCGCGGGCTGTCCGGACGCGCGAACGACGACGTCGTATCCGCCGCCCGGGCTGCTGATCCGGGCGATGAGGTCGCCGTTCGACCAGAGGTTCCACGCGGCGCCGCCGGACGCGGCGGCGTCCGCGACGCGACCGCCTGCGGTCGCGGGCAGCGCCTCGGCCTCCGCGTAGCCGGGCGCCGTGAAGCCCGGCGCGGGTGCCGGAGCGGGCGCGGGGGCAGGCGCTCCCTTAGCGTACGCGAGCCACTCGCCGAGCGCCGGCTTCGCGCGGCCGTCGGACCACGCGAGGCCCCAGTGGCGCTCGGCCTCGCCGAAGTAGTTGGCGAGGCTCATGCCGGGAGAGTCCTTGAGGCCGCGGTACACGATGCCCGTGAGGCCCGCGGCCGCGTACTCGTCCGTGCGAGAGAGGATCTGCGCCATCTCGGCGCGCTGGTGCTCGAGCCAGTCCGGCTCGGGGTACGAGGACAGCGCGAGGTCCGTGAGGAGGCTGTCGCGGCCGAACCGGTCGCGGATGTTCTTCGCGGCCGCGAGGATCGCGGTGTCGGCGCCTTGGTAGCTCGACAGGCTGTCGCGCGTGGAGCCGCGCATCGTCTGGAACCCGAGCAGGTCCGCCTCGGCGATGGCGCGGTCGAAGTTGCCCCACTTGTCGTGGCCCCAGTTGCCGAACGAGAGGACGACCTTCACGCCGGGCACGGCGTGGAAGATCTCCGCGTGGGCGACCCAGAGACCGTCCCACGTCTCCCACGAGTCGATGCCGTCCTTGTTGAACTCGGGCTCGACGACGACGAGGACCTCGGAACCTCCCATGGTGTCGCGCGCGGCAGCCGCGATGCGCTTCGCGGCGGCGGTCCACTGCGCCTGCGAGCGGCCGTCGCATCCGTACTGGACGCACGCGGGGGAGATGCTGTCGCCCCAGTACCACCACTGCACGACCGGAGTCACGCCGGCGGCCTTCGCCTGGCTGAACCAGTTCGAGGCGGCGCCGTACGGGTCGTTGCCGTTCCACGCGCCGAGCCAGAACATCGCGAGGTCCGGCGGGGCGCCTTGGGCCTTGAGCGTGGCCATGGAGCCGATGTCCATGCCGATCCTCATGCGCGGGGGCTCCGCGGCCGCCGCGGGCCCTGGGGCCGAGGACGAAACGACGAGGAGCACGAGCAGCGTCGCGAGGAACCGCATCGGTCCGTGACCCGCCGACGGACCGCCATGAGCGCGCGTCCGTCCGCACGGTCCGTCGCCGCTACGCCACGCCTCCGGGGCGCGTGGATGACGATCCGCTCGTCCTGCGCCGGGCGGAAGACACTCCGACACCACCGGAGGGGGGGTGAAGGATGCTGGGGAACGGGACGTCATGGCCCGCCGGGCGCCCGCACGACCCGACGCACGCGAGGCGGAGCTCCTCGCGCTCGGCCTGTCTCGATATCAGGCCGCCGCGTACGCAGCGCTCGCGACCCTCGGGCCGGCCGGGCCTCGCCAGGTCGCGGATGCCGCGCGCCTGCCGCTCGCCCGCGCGTACGACGCTCTCTCCGACCTCGCCGGCCTCGGCCTCGCCGCGCCTGTTCCCGCGCGGGCGACGACGTACCGCCCGCTCCCTGTCGAGGGTCTCGTCGACCGCGAGCTCGCGCGCGTGCGCGCGGTGTCCGCGTCGCTCGCGGCCGAACGTCCGGCGATCGAATCCGAGTTCTTCGCCGAGATGGGGCCCCCGGACGGGTTCCTGCTCCACCCCGGCAGCGCGCGGTTCGCCTGCGCCGTGCGCGAGCTCGTCGCCGCAGGATCCGCCTCCGCGGTCCTCCTCTGGCCCTCCGCCCTCGCAGCGTTCGGAGGCGCGGCCGCGCTCGCCACGTGCCGGTGGAGCCGGCTCGTCCTCGTCGCCTCGCCCGTCGAGGCGCGCGCCGCGTCGCGGCTCAAGTGGTCGACCCCGCCCGCGATCCTGCCCCCGGGCGCCGCGGAGGCCGAACGCGTCGTCGCGGGCGGCC
>DATDQL010000317.1:0-7768 GCA_035292305.1 Thermoplasmatota archaeon | reverse complement strand
CCCGAATTGCATCGCGTTCGAGCACTGCGAGGAGGTCGAGTGGGACGACGGGCGCGAGGAGTCCCCGCGCCCGCCGCAGCCTCCGGGCAACGAGACGCCGCCGCCGCAATCTCCCGAGGAGGAGCCGGACCGCACGCGCGTGTGCGTCAAGCTCTGGTACCCGCACGTCGACCCCGAGCACGTGTGCGTCCCCGTGAGCGAGCCGGTGCCGGGACCGTGCCTGCCGGTGCACGTCGGCCCGACGTCCGTCTGCGTCGATGGCGTGGGGTGCGTGCCCGTCGGCGTCCCCATCCCGCCGATCCCCCCGGTGCCGGATGCATGCGCGGACCTCGGGCTGTGCGCGCCGCCGATCCCGGACCCTTGCGCCATCGCGAACTGCTCGCTCCCGCCGCCGCCCGACCCCTGCATCGACCTCGGCGTGTGCGGACCTCCTGACCCGTGCATCGACCTCGGCGTGTGCGGCGTCCCAACGCCGCCCGATCCCTGCATCGACCTCGGCGTGTGCGCGCCGCCGATCCCGGACCCGTGCGCGAGCACGAACTGCTCGCTCCCGCCGCCGCCCGATCCCTGCATCGACCTCGGCGTGTGCGGACCGCCCGAAGTGTGCACCGTGCTCGGGAGCTGCGGCGGGTCGGATCCCTGCGCGCCCGTCGCGGCGTGCATCATCGTGCTCCCGTCGACCCCGAAGTGGCCCGTGGCCGTGTTCGCCTGCATGAAGGGCGTCTTGTGCGTCGTCCTCGACGACGCGTGGTCGGTCTCCGTCGCGGGCCAGAACGTTCCTCCTTGACCCGGACGCGGAGACGGTCTCACGTCACAACTCATCGCCGGGGAGCGATTCGGCGAGAGCATGGGCGGCAGAGCGGGGTCCATCGTCCTCGCGTCCATCGTCCTCGCCGCCGCGGCCGCCGTCCCCGCCGCCGCGCAGGAGGTCGTCGTCCCCGTCCAGGTCGACGGCGTGAACCCGCCGGACGAGATCTGCGTGGAACCGCCGGAGGTGCGGCCGGATTACTGCCGGACGAGCTCCCCCCCTTCGTGCTCGCCCTCGTGCGTGGTGCTCAAGGAGGCCTGCCACGACGTCCCCGTCGACGACCGCGAGAACGATCCCGCGCCGCCCGAGCCCGGGAAGCCCCCGCGGCACAACGGCACGCTCGTCTGCGTCAAGGTCTGGGGGCCCGCCTCGACCGTCCCCCCCTCACCGCCTCCGTGCGACCGGGGCGAGGTCCCCGAGTTCGTGCCGCCCGAGTGCCTGCCGAGCGACCCCGGGGTGACCGTCCCCGTCGTGGGGCCGTGCGCGCCGGGCGCGCTCCCGGCAGTTCCGGACGACCCTTGCATCCCGGGAGTCCCCGCGGTGCCGCCGACGCCACCTGTCCCGCCTCCCTCGTGCGATCCCGACTGGTCGCCCGGGCTCCCGCCGGAGTGGTGCGTCCCGCGGGCGCCGCCGGTCCCCCCACCACTCTGCCCCGTGGACTGGTCGCCGGGCTCGTCCACGGACGTGTGCATCCCGCGCGTGCCTGCCGTGCCGTCGATCCCGCCCCCGTCGTGCGCGCCGGAGTGGACGCCCGGGGCGTCCACGGACGTGTGCGTCCCGCGCGTCCCCCCCTCGTGCGGCGCGAGCACGCTGCCGACCTCGGTGCCTCCGGAGTGCCTCCCGCAGCCCGGCACGTTCCTGCCGAGCATCCCGCCCGGCGCGTGCCGACCGGAGTGGCCGTTCCCGCTCGACGCGCCGCAGCTCGTATGCATCCCGCAGGCTCCGCCGCCGTGCGAGCAGGGGCAGCTGCCGGGCATCGGGGTCTTCTTCCCGCCGGACTGCATCCCGCTCGACCCGCTGCCGCCGATCGACCTCTTCGAGATCGTGCGGCAGGTGTGCGTCGCAGAGCCGTGCCCGGACGACCTGCCGTTCGTGCCGTAGTCGAGCGGCTTCGCGCGACCGACGGTACGCGGCGAGGCGGGGACCATCTGAAGACCCAGCGATCAGTCCTGCTGGGCGGCGCACCAGGCCGCGATGACGCGATCACGCGACGGATGCGGGGCAACTGACAACTGACAAAGGACAAAGGCGGGGTCGACGGGCCAATGGCCAACGGGTCTGGCCCCTCGGCCCTTTGGCCCGTTCCTTGTCCTTTGTCAGATGTCCTTTGTCCTCCGGCGGCGTCGCTGCGTACCGTCGGGCCTACGCTCGCCTGCGGCCGCCTCAGCCCGTGCGCGTCGCCGCCCACCGCGCGAGGTCCAGCAGGAGGCCGCTCGCGGGCGTCGCAGGGAGCGCGGCGAGCGCCTTCTCGGCCCGCGCGCTCGCCTCGTCGACCGCGCGCCGCGCGGCGGCCACGGCGCCGCAGGCCTCCAGCGCGCGCGCCGCGTCGCGCACGTCGACGTCCGACGCGTCGCGGCGGCCGAGCACGCGGCGGAGCGCGTCCGCGTCGGCGCCGCGCGCGAGACGCGCGCCTTCGAGGAGCACGAGCGTCTTCTTCCCCGCCCGGAGGTCCGAGCCGAACGGCTTCCCCGTGCGCGCTGCGGGCGTGAGGTCGAGGAGGTCGTCGTGGACCTGGAACGCCTCGCCGAATGCCGCGCCGTAGACCTCCAATGGCCGGACGTACCGTTCGGGGGAACCCCCACGCGGGCCGGACGCGTCCGGCGCCCGCGTCGGCTCTCGCCCCGCCGGGCGAGACTCCCGCGCCGCTCCGGGGGCTTCGCGCCCTCCGCTCCCCCCTCCGGCCGTGGCGCCGCCCGCGAAGTACGCGCCGCCGCGACACGCGAGCTCGAACAGGCGCCCGGTCTTCCCGCGGACCATCGCGCGGTACTCCTCCACCGTCACGTCGGCCCGGGACTCGAACGCCATGTCGAGCGCTTGGCCTTCGCACAGGACGCGCGTCGACGTCGCGAGGTCGAGGATCGCCCGGACGCGGCCTTCAGGGCTGCCGGGGCCCTGCGCGACGGACTCGAAGGCCTTCGCGAGGAGCGCGTCGCCCGCGAGGATCGCGGTCGGCTCGCCCCACTTCGCGTGCACCGTGGGCCGGCCCCGGCGCATCTCGTCGCGGTCCATGATGTCGTCGTGCACGAGGCTGAACACGTGCACGAGCTCGACCGCGACCGCGAACGGGAGCGCCTGCTCCCGCCGGCCTCCGGCGGCCTCGCACGCGAGGAGCGCCATCGCGGGCCGCAGGCGCTTGCCGCCCGCGCGCGGGTAGTGCAGCGCCGCGTCGCGGAGCGCGGGCGGAGAGATGTCGCCCAGGGAGGTCTCGAGCGCGCGCGCGACCGCGTCCGTGTACGGGGCGAGGCGCGACGTGGGGTCCACGGAGCACGAAACGGAGCGGGAGACTTGAAGCGACCGCTCTATCCGGCCGTCGTCGAGGGTGCCCCGCCCGACCTGCGCTCGAGCCCCATGGCCTCCTCCTCGAGCCGCGCGACCTCGTCGCGCGTGAGCCCGAGGCGGTTCCTCGCGACCTCGAGGATCTGGCGGTCCTTCACGGAGAGCTGCCCGTCGCCCCATGCGAACCGCGCCTGCTCGAGGTAGAGGAGCGCCCGCTCGCTCGCGCCCATCTGCGAGATCGGCTTGACGCCCGGCATCGCGGCCTCCGAGACGCGTCCGGCGAGTCGCTCGAGCGGGGCGATCGCGAAGACGAGCGCACCGGCAGCCGCGAGGCCGAGGATCGGGCCGACGCGGGCGGCGAAGACCTGCTGCGTGGCCTCGCTCGCGACGAAGAACACCGCGACGAACGCCGCGGCGACGGTGGACTGCTTGATCGTCCACTTCAGTCGGAGGTCGATGCCGAGCAACTGGTACTTCATGATCCCGTACGTGATGAGGAGCACGCCGGCCGCGCACCAGACCGCGTCCACGACCATCTCGACGGCGTGGCCCTGGTCGTGCCCCACGAGGAAGTGGAGCGCGAGCCCCGTCAGGCTCGCCGCGAGGGCCGACAGGGGGAACGCGAAGAAGAGCCACCGCCGCCACGGCTCGAACCGCTCGCCGGCCGCGTGCTCGTGGCGCAGGAACCTCCAGACGAGGTAGAAGTACGCATAAAGCATGAGACCGCCGAGGACCGCGCTCACGAACATGAGCGGGTCCGGCGTGAAGCGCGTGACCATGTAGTAGGCGCCGACGAGCGATGTGCCCGGCAGCCACCCTACGCTCATGAGGAAGAGCGATTCCCGAAGCGGCCCCGTCGGGAACTTCAGGAACTCGTGGAAGAACACGACGGACATGACGGCCCCCATGAGGTACCCCGTCATGGTGAACACCCAGAGCACGTTGATGGTCATCCACGAAGGGTCGAGGATGAACGCGACGTAGATCGCAGCCATCGGGCCGAAGAGGAGCGCGAGCCGTCGCGGGCTCGCGGCGATGCCCCGCGGACGCGGGAAGCTCCACGTGAAGTAGACCCACAGGAACGGCCGCATGATGGCGAAGAAGGCCGTGAACCGGAGCATCCACCAGGCCGTTGCCGCGGGATCCCTCTCGAGGTACGCCATCCCGACGCCGACCCCGACGAAGCTCGTGAGCCCCTGCGCGATCCCGAGCGCACGGCTGGGAAGATGTTTCCAGCGGAACGCGACGACGAGGAGTCCGAACGCGGCCGAGATCGCCCACGCGACGAGGAACGTGGCGTACGTCCAATCGTACGGACCGTCAAAGGTCACGGCCATTCCGAGCCACCTCCTCGGACGATCGATGCCGGGCGAGCGCCCGCGCCCCCTCGACCGACCAGCCCATGCTGCAACGGACGCTCACGCGCGCCTTAACGCTTGCGGGGCGGGACCGGTGGCGCCCGGTACGGGGAACACGAGGACGGGCGCTCCCCACCGCTCGTCGATCGTGGACATCTTGTGCCAGTCCGCGCGGGCGCCGTCGCCGTACCGCCCGACCCACACGCTCGCGTCCGCGTAGAGCGCCTCGGCCGTGAGGAAGTTCGTCTCGTCCCCGGGGACGATCGACGGGAACGTCGCGAGCGGCGCGCGGACCTCGACCCGGCCCGGAGTGCCCAAGGTGACCTCGGACCGCGCGAGGCGCGAGAAGTGGGCGCTCATGTCGTGCGCCTCGTGGTCGCCGCCGAAGTCGCCCGCGCACTCGTAGCTGATGCAGTGACCGGCGTAGCCGTAGGCCCCGGAGGCCTCCTTGAGGAAGCCGATCTCCCACACCTCCTTGCCGCGCACGCCGAAGTCGAGGAAGTACAGCAGGTCGTGGTCGGGCATCGCCTCAAGCGACGCGACGGTCCAGCGGGCGACGACGTCGCCTCCTTCGACACCGAGGTCGACGCCGAGGAGGTCGAGCGCGGGTCGGTCGTAGGCCGTGCCCCGGGCCGAGAACGCGCCAGGCGCGAGGGTCACGCGCACCGCGTCGGCCACGGGTGGCGCAGGCGCGGGGCGCAGCGCGAAGGCAACGTCGTGCGGTCCCGCCTCGTCGGCCGTTCCCGAGACGTCGCCCTGGCCGCCGTCGTGATGATGGTACTTCCGCGCCGGCGAGTCGACGCTGAGAGCGGTGTGCCATGCGGGCGAGACCGCGTTGACCTCGGTCCAAGTCGCGCTGGCCGTGACCGTCGCGCGGCGGAGGTCCCATCCGTCGTACGCGAGGAACGACTTCGGGACCTCGAACCGGACGGCCGCGGGCGTGCCCGGGACGAGCGCCGCGGGGACTTCGAAGACGCAGAGGCTCCACTCGTTGCAGGCGTGCGACCGAAGCCAGAACGACCCCTGCACCTGGACGCTCGTACCATCCGCGGCGACCGCCGCGACCGCACACCGGTCGGGATCATCGACTCCCGGCGCGAAGCAGACCGTGTACGCGGCCGTGCGGTGGGCGTCCGCGGCGCCGTCGAGCTGGCGGAAGCCCGCGTCGAGGCGCGCGATCGCGAGGTCGACGAGGACCGTCGAGGCCGATTCCTCGATCGTCACGCCGGCGAGGTCGAAATAAGGCGCCGGGGGCCCGCGCGGGACGGGCTCCGAGGCCGGGCATGACGGGCACAGCGCGGAGAGCGTCCCGTGCACGCCGGGCTCGAAGGCGTCGCCGACGGCGTCGGCGAACGCGGCCACGGGGACGACGGCCGCCTCGCTCGACTCGTCCGCATCGAGGCGCACGCTCGCCGGAGCGAAGCATCCCGCGAGCGCGGCGGCCACGAGCGCGGCCGCGACGAGCCTCCGACGCATCGCGGGTCCATGGGCGTGCCGCCCTTAAACGTCGCCGTGCGCCGGGGCGTCGCCGTGACGACCCTCACGCGTGCAGCGCGTACCGGTCCCCGTTGCGGAGGATGTGCAGGGTCTTGTTCAGCTTGTGGCCCTGCCGCTCGCCGATCTCGACGAACTCGGACTGCATCTCGACGCCGCCGTGGCACGGGAAGATGTGCTGCGGCTCGAGCATCGCGAGGAGCTCGCGGTGGTCCTCGCGGCACGCGTGGCCCGAGACGTGCGCGCCCTTGATGATGCGCGCCTGCTGCATCTTGAGCTTCGTCTCGAGCGCGTAGCGGTTCGCCACGTTCAGCGGGTGCGGGATGATGTCGGCGCTGAAGATGACCTGGTCGTCCTTCTCGAACCGCCACGGGGTCTCGTTCGACGCCATGCGCTGGAGGAGCGAGCCGGGCTCCCCCTGGTGCCCCGTCGCGAGAAGGAGGTAGCGGCGCTTGTCGCGCTGCGCCTGCTTCATCGCGGCCTCGACGGCGCGGCCGTACCCCGCGACGCGCACGTTCGCGGGCAGCTTGAGGATCCCGAGGTCCTGCGCGATCGTCTGGTACTTCTCCATGCTGCGGCCCATGAGGAGCACCTCGCGGCCGAGCTCTTCCGCGAACTCGCAGATGCTCTTGATGCGCGCCTGGTGCGACGAGTACGTGGACACGACGAGGCCGACGCGCTCGTTGTCGAGCCCGAAAAGGTAGTCGCGCAGCATGTCGCGCGCGATGGCCTCGCTCGGCGTCTTCGTCTCCTTGCTCGCGTTCGTGCTCTCGACGATGCACGCGAGCACGCCTTCCGTCGCGAGCTGGCGCAGCCGTCGGTAGTCGGGCGGCGCGCCGAGGATCGGCGTGTTGTCGAACTTGTAGTCGACCGCGTACACGATCGCGCCGTGGCGCGTGTGGAGCACCGGGAAGACGGTCTGCACGATGCTGTGCGTCGAGTGCACGAACTCGAGCCGGATCTCCTTGGACAGGTCGACCGTCTCCCCGGCCTTGAGGGGGACGATGCGGTTCGGGATGAGGCGCTTCGGAGAGCGCCCGCCCCGGCCCTGCCCGCGTTCGTGGCGGTCGCGGTCCGCCGGCCCACCGTGCGCCTCGGCCTCGGCAGCGCCGCGTCCGCCGCCCCTGCCGCCGCGTGCGCCGCCCGTTCCGCGTCCTCCGCGCTGCCCGAACGGCGTGACCATGTCCTCGACGAGGCCGCACGTGTAGGGCGTCGCGTAGATCGGGCAGCCGTAGTGCCCCGCGAGCTTCGCGACGGCGCCGACGTGGTCGAGGTGCCCGTGGCCGAGGACGATCGCGACGACCTTCGCGCCGAGGTCCTTGAGCACCGAATCATCGGGGATCGCGCCGAGCTTCTGGAGGTCGAGCGGGTGCATGTCGTCGAAGACGGCGTCCTCGTGGATCATGATCCGGTCGAGCTTCATCCCCATGTCGAGGATGACGGCCTCGCGACCGATGCGGACGCACGTCATGTTGCGCCCGAAATCGGAGTAGCCTCCGACGGGAACGATCTCCACTTGCATGTCGCGCCGGGAAACGGGACGCGACGGATAAAGTCGACCGAGGGCCAGCGCTGGCGCTGACGCTCGCGCGAGCGGAGCGTTGGGGCGAGG
>DATDQL010000316.1:0-3123 GCA_035292305.1 Thermoplasmatota archaeon | reverse complement strand
TCGTGGGCATCCTCGGGGTCGGCATGCTCGGGCTCGGTTCGATCCTCTCCCTGCTCGCCCTCGCGTTCCTCCTTCTCTCGCGCGCGGAAGGCGAGCACGAGAGCGTCGACACGGCCCGCCTCACGGCGGAGATGTGGCCGGACAAGTCCCTCGCCGCGAGCATGACGATCCTCGTCACCGGCGTCGTGACCCTCGTGTGGGGCGTCCTCATCCTCGCCTCGATCCTCGAGGTGTCCGCCCTCGACGAGCTCGGCATCGCGGCGGCCTTCGGCGCCGCGTGCGTCGTCGTCGCTGCGCTCTGCTTCGCGGCGGCGCGGTCGCTCTACCATCAGAAGGCCCCGTGGCTCGGCCTCGTCGCCGGCGTGGGCGGCGTGCTCGCGTTCGGCCTCTACATCATCGGACCGCTGTTGAGCCTCGCGAGCCTCCTGCTCCTCTGGCAGGCGTGGCGCGAGAACGAGTTCGCCCGGACGTGAGTTCGGGCGAACTTGGCCCCGTGGCCGAAGCCGCTGGGCCAGATTCTGTAGTTGGCCAGGCCCTGGCGGGCGCGGCCGATGCGTGGCCCGGTCGTTCGCGGCAGCTCATTCGTCGAAGACCGGAAGACGGGAAGACCTACGCTTTGGCAGTCTGGTCTTTCGGTCTTCCGGTCTTCGAGGAATGCCTTGCTCGCACCCGGCACCGTGGCCAAGTACCGAGATTCGTGCGAACTTGAGTCCGGGCGTGCCTACGCTCTCCCGATCCACGCGACGAGGTCGGCGCGCGTGAGGATGCCGGCGATCCCGCTCGGGCCTTGCACGAGCACGGCCTCGTGCTCGCGCAGCATGCGTACGGCGTCCGCGAGGGGGCGGTGCTCTTCGACGGTGGTGAGCGCGGGCTGCATGACCTCGCGCACGGACCTCTCGAGGACGGCCGGGTTCTCGAGCGCACGGAGCATGACCTCTTTCTCGAATATCGCGCCGACCGAGCGGCCGGCGGCGTCGACGACCGGGACCTGACCGAACCCGTGCTCAGCCATCGCCTCGACCGCGCGGCGCACCTTGTCCTCGGGCGCGACCGTGAGCACGTCGTGGCCCTTGTGCTTCAGCACGTCCCCCACGCGACCGCTCGTCCCGCCGATCGGCTCGAGGTACCCCTGCTCCTCCATCCATTCGTCGCTGTAGAACTTCGTGACGTAGCGCTGCCCCGAGTCGGGGATGATGACGACGCACACGGCGTCGGGACCGAGCCGCTTCTCGCGGACGTACTTCAGCATGCCCGCGACCGCGGAGCCTCCGGAGCCGCCGCCGAAGACGCCTTCCTCGCGCGCGAGGCGGCGCGCCATGAGGAACGACTCCTTGTCGCTCACCGTGACGAACTCGTCGATGTAGTCCCACCAGGTCGCCTTCGGGATGATGTCCTCTCCGAAGCCCTCGACCTTGTACGAGCGCGCGTGCTCCGGGTGGTACTCACCGGTCTCCTTGTACTCGCGGAGGATCGAGCCTTCGGGATCGACGCCGACGACCTTGACCTTCGGATCCTTCTCCTTGAGGAACTTCCCGATGCCGGAGATCGTCCCGCCGGTGCCGGACGCGATGAAGAGGTGCGTGACCTTGCCGTCGGTGTCGCTCCAGATCTCCGGGCCGGTGGTGCGGTAGTGCACCTGCGGGTTCGCCTGGTTCGAGTACTGGTCCGGGTACACGCTGTTGGGCGTCTCGGCGTGGATCTTCTTCGCGACCGAGTAGTACGAGCGCGGATCGTCCGGCGCGACCGCGGTCGGGCACACGACGACGCGCGCGCCGAACGCCTTGAGCAGGAGCTGCTTCTCGCGGCTCTGCTTGTCGTTCATCGTGAACACGGTGCGGTAGCCCTTGAGCGCGGCCGCGAGCGCGAGGCCGACGCCTGTGTTCCCGCTCGTGCCCTCCACGATGGTGCCGCCGGGGCGCAGCGTCCCGTCGCGCTCCGCGGCCTCGACCATCGCAGGACCTATGCGGTCCTTCACGCTCCCGCCCGGGTTGAAGTACTCGAGCTTGGCGAGGAGCAGCGGCGCGGCGCCGTCGTGGACCTTCCCGAGCTTCACGAGCGGCGTGTTGCCGATGGTCGAGAGGATGTTCTCGTGGTAGCGCACGCCCACGCCACCGCGAGGCCGTCCTTTCTACCCTTCCCACGGGCGCAGGACGCGCCTGGGATACGGTCTCGCGAGGGGGTTCTTGGCGTGGCAACCGATATCGAGGCCGTCCGGGAGGCCATCCCATGCGCAAGTCGTCCGTCCTCGTTCTCGCGTTCATCGCAGCCATCCCCGCCGCGGCGCTCATCCCGCCCGCCGGCGCCGACCATGACGGCCCGCACGCCACCATCGTGCGCGACTCGTGGGGCGTCGCCCACATCTACGCCGACGACGCGTACTCGCTCTTCTACGCGAACGGGTACGCCCAGGCGCAGGACCGCCTCGCGCAGATGGAGATCCTCCGCCACGTCGGGAAGGGCACGCTCGCCTCGCTCACCGGCCCCTCGGGCCTCGTGCTCGACCTCGAGACGCGCCGCGAGCTCTACACGGACGCGGAGCGCGAGGCCGCGTGGGACGCGCTCGTCGCGGCCGACCCTGTGATGGCCGCGGGTTTCGCCGCGTTCGCCGACGGCGTGAACGCGTGGATCGACGAGGTCAAGACCGACCCCTCGAAGCTCCCGGTCGAGTACCCCGCCCTCGGCATCCTCCCCGAGCCGTGGACCGTGATGGACACGATCGCGGTCGCGCAATACCTCCTCGACGTCTTCGGCCGCGGAAGCGGCGGCCAGGAAGTGTCGAACGCGAAGCTCCTCGACGCGCTCGACGGCGACTTCGACGCGTTCGCCGACCTCGTCTGGGTCGACCACGACACGTACACGACGATCAAACCCGGCGACGACCCGACGCCGTTCCAGACCCCCGCGGCCGAGCGCCGCCTCGGCCCGGGCGACATCGTCGCCGCGCAGGAGGAAGCCATGGCGGCCGCCCTCCTCGCCGCGCCCGTCGACGACACGCACGTCGTCGGCGAGGTCCGCGTCCCCCTCGCAGGCCCCTCGCCCGACCCCGCGCTCGCCGCGGTGCGCGCGAACGTCGGGGTCTACGCGCTCGGCATCGCGCGCGAGGGCCTCAAGTGGGGCTCGAAC
>DATDQL010000315.1:0-3695 GCA_035292305.1 Thermoplasmatota archaeon | reverse complement strand
CGTCCGCGCCGCCTCCGCCGGAGTCCGCGCCCCCGCCCCCGTCGCCGGTCTCGCCTCCGCCGCCCGCGCCGCCGGGACCCGTGTACGCGACGGAGCGCGCCTTCGGGAACATCACGGGCGCGGGGGCGTCGTCCACGAGCGCGTGCTGCCTGTGGCTCGCGACGCCGGAGTCGAATGCGGACGCGCTGTCCACGCTCGTCCAGGCCGGCACCGTCGCCGTCATCGTCGAGCTGCGCTGGAGCGACACGAGGTTCGACCTCGACCTCCGCGTCACGTCTCCCGACTACGAGGAGGTCGGCACGCCCGACTCGAATGCGACGGAGCCGGACCCGACCGCGCCCCAGAACGCGACTTCGAACGCGACGGGCGCGAGCCCGACCATCCACAAAGGAATGCAGTGGACCGCGGTCGACGGCACACCCGGGACGGGCGGAGGCTACGCGGTCGTCCGCGTCGACGACGTCGACGCGCTCCGGCATACGGGCGAGTGGGCGATCGACATCGGCGCGAAAGGACCGGTCGTGGCCGCGGCGTACGAGGTGGCGATCACGCGGGTGACCGTCGCCGCGCCGCCCGCGGATTGGAGCGCGTACGACTCCGAGTGAACGCCCGCAAGCTTCAGCGGTGGTCCAACGCCGCGTCGAGCGCGGCGAGGATCTGCCGCAGGGTGCGCCGGCCATGTCCGAAGTCGACGAGGGGCGCCGGCGATTCCACGATCCCGTCGACCTCGACGTCGCCCGTCTCGATCTCGAGGAGGCGCAACTCGACCGTGTCTCGGACGCCGAGGACCGACGCCGTCTCGAGGCGTAGGATGCCGCGCTCGCGGGACGACTCGACGACCCGCGCTCGAGCAATCTCCCCCGCGACGCGTTCCACCGCGGTCCAGACGCGGTCGAACTCCACCGCGTACACGCGCGGCCGGAGGACCGGGTCGGGATGATCCGGTCTCGTGCGCGTCGCCATGGCGCCCCCGACCGAGGCGGCGGGCATCAAGTTTCCCGTCCAACGGCGTCAGGGTCTTTACGGTGGGCGACCTCACGGGGCTCCGGTGCCGCTCGAAGGCCTCGAGGTCGTGTTCCTCGACATCGACAACACGCTCTACGACTACGAGCGCAGCGTCGAGGAGCACGTCGAGGCCGTGCGCCACGCGTTCCCGGCCCTCGGGGCGTGGACCCCGGGTGAATTCCTCCGGCTCTACTGGGACGGCTACGCCCGGATCCCCGACGAGGAGAAGCGCGCGCTCCTGCGCGGCTCCGTGCCGCGATACCGCCGGCGCGTCTGGGACGAGATCCTCGCGCCGATCCGCGACAACGCGCCGCCCGTCGACGACGTGACGCGGGTCTTCTCGGACCTTCGGGACCGGAGCCTCACGCCGAACCCGGGCGCGCTCGAGTTCGTGCGCCGCGCCACGGCTGCGCTCGAGGTCGGCGTGATCAGCAACGGGCCGGGCGACCTGCAGCGGCGCAAGCTCCGCGCGCTCGGCGTCGATCGTCTCGTGCGGGAGGATCTCGTGTTCATCAGCCACGAGGTCGGCTGCGACAAACCCGCGCGGGGGATCTTCCGCAGGGCGCTCGACGTCGCGGGCGTCGAGGGCGCGGCGTGCCTCATGGTCGGCGACGACCCGGTGTGCGACCCTGGGTCCCGCGACGTCGGCATGCGGTTCGCCCTCTTCGCGGGCAAGCCGGGCGACCCTCCGGAAGTGCGCCCCCCGCCGGATGTCACGGTGCGCCGCTTCGCGGAGCTCGAGCGCGCCGTGTTCGGATGAGGGGGCGGCTGCGGCGGGGCGCTCTCGCGTCTACGCGTCGTGTCCGAGTATCGAAAGGTGCGTTGACCGGCCGGACCGGTCCAGCGTCGTGTCCCTTGTCCTCGCGCGCCCGTCAATGACGTTTCACATGGCGAGGCGTCCAGGGTCGTCCGCCGGGCCCGCGTGCCTGGCGAGGTGTTGGATGAACCGAACCCAGTGGGTCATGCTTGGGCTGCTTGCCGGTGCTGTTGTCGTCGCGGGTATCGCGGCGGCGGCTGCGTCGGACGGCGCCGCCTGCGTGTCCCTCCTCGGACGCCGCGTCTGTCCCCTCGGGGGCTAGCGCGGTTCGGGGGCCCTCGGCGCAAGCCGGGGGTCCCCGATCTTCCTGTCCTCGGAACCTTCATCGCCGCGTCGCGGCTTCGCGCCGCATGCGCGCCCTCCCGCTCCTCGCGGCGCTGCTCTTCCTCGCGGGATGCGTGGCCGCGCCGGAGCAGCGCTACATCGTCCGCGTCCTCGGTGGGCAGGGCTTGGAGCTGGACGTCCCCGTTCCCGTCGACGCCGAGGGCGCGATCCCGGAGTTCGTCTACACCCTTGAACTCCAGCGCGGCACCACGTCGTTCGAGTTCGTGGACACGGAGCACGGGCCGGGCCTTCGCGTGGTCGTCCCCGTGAACGGCGGTCAGGACGTCATCCTCAGCGCGCGCCAGGTCGGCGCGCAGCCGCTCTCGTTCACGATGCGCGCCGACGCGGCGACGCATTGGGTCCGCTCTGCGGGGCCCGTCGTCGTGAGCGTCATCCTGGGCGATACGACCGCGCCGCGTTGCCCTGAGACCAGCCTCGACGCGGCCATCGAGAGCGCGGGATGGGCGCGCGTGCCCGTGCGGCTCGAGAGTCGCTGCGCGTAGCGTCCCGATCAGAGGTCTTCCGGGTCGACGGCCTCGGCGGGGACGGGCTCGCCCTCGTCGCCGCCCTTCTCGGCGTCGGCGGTGCCCTCGGGCGCGGCCGCCTCGCCCTTCTTCGGCGGGCGCCAGTCCTTGAGGCCGTCGCAGCCCATCGTGAGGCACGTGATCCAGGGTCGTCCGCGGTTCTGGATGCTGATCCCCGGCGCGTTGCATTTCGGGCAGTTCGTCTCGAGAGTCGTGATGCGCCCGAACTGGGGGAGCGGGTACGTCTGCTCGCACTTCGGCCATCGGTCGCACCCGACGAAGCGCTTGCCGCTGCGGCCCTTCAGGATCGTGAGGTGACCCTCGCCGCAGCGCGTGCACGTGCCGATGCGGTTCTTGAGGGCGAGGGCCTGTTTGATGCGGCCGCCGACGAGCTGGCGGTTCGCCTCGAGCTCGTCCATCACCTGTTCGAGGAGCCGGCGCGAGTCGTCGATCACGTCCTCGAAGCGCCGCGCGGCTTCCGCGACCTCGTCCATTTCCCGCTCGAGCTGCGCGGTCATGTCCGGCTTCGTGATGAGGTGCGCGTGCTCCTCGAGCGCCGCGGTGACGGCGAAGCCGGTCTCGGTCGGTTCGGGCGGGTTGCCGCGCACGTAGTCGCGGTTGTAGAGCTTCGAGATGATCTCCGCGCGCGTGGACTTCGTCCCGAGCCCGAGGTTCTCCATCTCCTGGATGAGGCGGCCCTGGCTGAGGCGCGACGGCGGCTTCGTGAACTTCGAGTCGGTGCGCACTCCGCGGCTCTCGATGCGCTCGCCTTCCGCGAGCGCAGGGAGGGTGATGTCCTCCCCCTTGTTGTAGGGGTAGACCTTGCGGAAGCCCGGCACGACGAGGCGTCGGCCGTTGGCCTGGAACTCCTCGCCTCCGAGGTCGAACCGCACGCGCATCGCCTCGGAGACGGCCGGCTCGCTCAGCGTCGCGAAGAAGCGTCGCACGACGAGCTCGTAGACCTTCCACTGCTCCGCGGACAGGTCGGACGCGCGCGCCGGTTCCGTCGGGTGGATCGGCGGGTG
>DATDQL010000314.1:0-4708 GCA_035292305.1 Thermoplasmatota archaeon | reverse complement strand
CGCGACGACCCCGACAGCCCGTACGCGTACGGCCCGCCGGAGTGGCAGCACTGCGTCCGCGACGGCCTGAAGCCGCTCATCGAGAAGGCTCGCGGGGAGATCAAGGACGCGCAGCACGACGCCCGCGAGGCGCTCCACGACCTGCGCGCCACGACGCTCACCTCCTTCCACCACGGCCGCGCGGAGATCTTCCGCTCCCACGGGCACCACGGGGCCGCGGCGCTCGCCGAGGCCGACGCGGACGACGCGGCGGACGACGACGAGGAAGACGACTCCGACGAAGAGGACGCGGACGACTCCGACGAGGCCGAAGACGACGACTCGGACGAGGACGAGTCCGACGACGATGAGGACGAAGACGAAGACGAGGAGGAGTGAACGGCCTGAGGCCGCGCACTCTCCTCATCGCGCTCCTCATGCTCCCGGCCGTCGCGCTCCCGGCCATCGGCCAGGACAACGCGACGACCGAGGACAACGAGTCCGCCGACAACCTCAGCAATGAGGAACTCGACGACTCGGTGCCTCCGCCCGAGGACGACTACCTCGACGAGACCGAGATGGCTCTCGAGGACGACGACCTCAGCGAAGACGAGCTGGACGACAGCGTCCCGCCCCCGGACGACTCGTACCTCGATGACGCCGAGCGCGAGTCCGGCCTCGACCAGGAGCCGCGATCCGGCGTGCCGGGCCCCGGCGCGGCGCTCGTCGCGGCGGCGCTGGGCGCGGCGGCCGTGCTCGTCGCGCGGCGGCGCTGAGCGACGATCCACCACGAAGACGCGAAGACACGGATTCGCGGGGGAGACCCCCCGAGAGCTCGGGTCTTCGTGTCTTCGTGGACCCTTCTCTAATCGACCCTCTGATACCTTCCGTCCTGCCGCGCCATGACGAGGTTCCTCTCGATCAAGCGCGCGACGTGCTTCTCGACCATGACGCGCTCGACGTAGCGCGCCATAGGATCCGCCAACCGGTCGACCGTCGTGAAGAGGCCCGTCAGAGCGAGGTCCTCCGGCGTCCTCGGGTGGTCGAGCCGCTGAAGCACGACGAGGTCGCGCGCGCGGAGCTCGGCGGCTTTCTCGCGCAGGAGCGGCCGGATGCCGCGCTTCCGCGGCTCTGCCCGGCTCCCGACGAGCAGCGCGACGTCGAGCTCCGCCATGGAGTCGAACGTCTTCGCGAGCTCGTCGAGGTCCGACGCAGGCCAGCCGTAGAGCCGGTCTTCCGCGCCGTCGAGGTCGGACGCGAAGAGGACGTGCCGCTTCGGCTCTAAGAAGAGCGTGAGCCCCGGCGTGTGACCGGGCGCCGGCACCATCTGCCAGCGCGTCGTGTCCAGCTGCACCATGCCGCCGACGCGGTAGCGCTTGTCCGGCGGCCGCGGCGCCCACCCCGCGCGCTGGAGCGTGCTCTCGACGAGCGCGCGGTCGCGCGACCCGACCCCGTACACCTCGAGGTGGTCGTGGAGGGACAGGAGGGCCCGCGCTTCCGCGTGCGGCGCCCAGACCTCGCGAAAGTGCCGCGCGCCCTGCGCCACCTCGAACGGGCAGTGCGTGAGCACGCAGAGGTCGACGTGGGGCGCGAGACGCCGCGCGAGCGCGTCCGGCAGGCCCGCGTCGAAGAGGACGACCTCCCCGTCGTCGACGAGCATCGCGTTGAGCCCACCGTGCTCCGCGCCGGGGACGAGCCATACCTGCTCGTCGAGCTTCGTGAAGCCCGCGACGACGTCCGGCGGGAGGGACACGCTGGGTCCAGCGCGCGGGCGGCACTTGGAATCTTCGGGAGCGCGCGGGTCGAGACCAGCGACACCAACCCTCATCTCGCTGCGCGGCACTTCCGCCGGCGTGCGTCCCGGCGTGTGGAACGCGAACGTGCTCCTCCTCGGCGCCGCGAGCTTCGTCGCGGACGTCTCGGGCGAGATGCTCTTCGTCGTCCTCCCCTCGCTCGCGGTCGCAGGCGGCGGCGCCGGGCTCGCGCTCGGCCTCGCCGGGGGCCTGTCGGACGGCGTGGCCGAGGTTTTCAAGCTCGTCGGCGGGCGCTGGAGCGACCGCGCGCGCGTCCGCAAGCCTCTCGTTCTGCTCGGCTACGGGATCGCGGCGGTCGGGAAGGTCGGCGTCGCGGCGGCGCGCGGCTGGGTCGTCCTCGCCGGAGCGCGTGCGTTCGAGCGCATCGGGAAGGGCATCCGGGGCGCTCCGCGGGACGCGCTCCTCGCCGAGAGCGTCCCGCGCGAGGCGCGAGGCGCGGCGTTCGGCCTCCATCGGGCGATGGACACCGCGGGCGCGGTCGGGGGCGTCGCGCTCGCGTTCGCGCTCGTCTCCCTCGCCGGTGTCTCCCCGCGGACCATCGCCTACGTTTCTGCGGGCGTGGCGGCGTTCGCGCTCCTCCCATTGCTCCTCGTCCGCGAACGGCCGCTCGTCGCGCCGCCGCCGACGGACCTCCGCGTCGCGTTCCGCGCGCTGCCTCCGTCGTTCCGCAGGTTCGCGGCCTTCGCGGCGGTGCTCGCGCTCGGACGCGTCACGATGTTGTTCTTCGTGTTCCGCGCGACGCAGGTCCTCCCGACCGAGCGGGCGCTCGCGGGCGCCATCCTGCTCTACCTGCTGTTCAACGTCGTCTACTCCGCGACGTCCTACCCCGCAGGCCGCGCGTCGGACGTGCTCGGCCGCGCGCGCACGGTCGCCGCGGGCGCGGCGCTGTTCGTGCCGTGCGCCGTCGGGTTCGCCTACGCGGGCGGCGTCGGATCCCTCGCGCTCCTCTTCGCGGCGCTCGGCGTCTCGTACGCGCTCGTCGAGACGTCGCTGCGCGCGCTCGCCGTGGACGAGGCCGGGGGCGCGGGGAAGGGCCTCGCGCTCGGGACGCTCCACGCGGTCGTGGGCGTCGCGACCATCGTGGGAGGCGTCGCTGCGGGCCTTCTCTGGGATGCCGCCGGGCCTGAGATCGCGTTCCTGTGGTGCGCGGCGGTCGCGGCGCTCGCGCTCGCGATCGGATGGGGAAACGGGGCGCTCCGGCCCCGCCTCTCCGTCACTTGATCCGGCTGTCGTAGACGCCGGCACTGATCTCGCGCTGGACCTCGCGCGCGTCCTTGCCCTCGACCGTGACTCCCATGGAGACGCAGCAGCCGAGGACCTCCTTCACGCGGTTCGCGAGCGTGCGGCCGGTGAGGTCGCCTTCCTTCATCTTCGCGACGCGGACCGCCTTCTCGATCGAAAGGTCGCCGACCTTCGCCGTGCTCGGGGTGCCCGAGCCCTTCTCGGCGCCGATCTCCTTCAGGATGAGCTGCGTCGTCGGCGGCGTGCCGACGCTGACCTCGAACTCCTTCGTCTTGGGGTCGACCGCGACGGTGACCGGGACCTTCATCCCCTTGAACGCGGCCGTCTTCTCGTTGATCGCGTTGACGACCTTCATCACGTTCACGCCGAGCGGACCGAGCGCGGGGCCGAGCGGCGGCCCGGCGGAGGCGGCGCCTCCGTCCACGAGGACCTCTACCTTCTGCGTCATGTCGATACACTTCCGCCCCGACCCCGAGGTTCGCGCCCGGACCGAAGAACGGCCCGGGGACGCGGGGGATGAGGCAGCCGCGGGAAGGTCGTCCCTGTAATAAAGGTGGGCCTCGTCGCGCGCCCCACGTCGGCTCCGTTACTCCGTTACTCCGTTACTCCGTGTGAACTTGGCGGGTCCCAACCGGTCCGTTGCCGCCCGCCAGGATCACCCGGAGGAACGGAGGAACGGAGGAACGGAGGAACGGAGGAACGGAGCAACAGAGGTACGGAGGAAGCCGTTCCCCTCGTCGCGGACGCGCTGGGGCTCCGTTCCTCCGAGCCTCCGTTCCTCCGCGTGAACCTGGCGGGAGGCAACGGACCGTCGCCATCCGCGCCGCTCACTCGACGCCCGGCCGCACAGCGGTCCCGAAACCGTAAAGAAGGGCCTCCATGCTCCGCGGCCAAGGGAAGTCTCCCATGACGCTCAACCCGGTCGAGCAGAAGGTCTACGACGCGCTGAAGAAGGCCGGCGTGACGACATCGGACAAGGCGAAGAAGGTCGACGACATCGTCAAGCTCTGCGGGGCCGTCGGGAAGGGCCAGGTCGCGAGCGCCATCGCGTCGCTCACGTCGAAGGGCTTCGCCGCCGTCGGGGGCCCGAGCCGCGCGAACGCGTACTATCTGAAGAAGTGAAGCGACCCCTAGCGCGACGTCTACTCTGCCTCGCGCGCGGAGCCTTCCTTTTCTGCGCCCCCGTCCCGCAGCAGCGCGAGCCCGAGCGGCACGAACGCCACCGCCATCGCGACGAACGGGAGCGGGAGCAGCATCGGGAACCCGCCGAGGACCCAGAACGGGATCGTGCCCACGAGCGCGAGCGCGGCCGCGCGCCAGACTGGCAGCACGCCGCCCCTCCACGCGGCCAGGGCGAGGAGCGGCCACCCGAGAGGGATGCCAGGAAGGAGGAGGTACACGACGGCGGGCGGGTCGCCCGCCTCGAGCGCCGCGGTCGCGACGGCCCGGTCCGCGAAGAGCGCCAACCCGTGCTCGAAGGTCGAGATCCCGCCCCAGAAGATGGACACGGTGACGCCCGCGAGGGTGAGGAGTCCGCCGAAGGACGCGAGGGCCGGACGCTCGACCGCCGCGAGGCGCGCGACGACGACGATGCAAGGGACCGCGAGCGCCCATCCGAGCACGTAGAGATTCAAGCTCAGGTCCGCCCGGGCCGGCTCGGCGGCCAGGGCCGC
>DATDQL010000313.1:0-3794 GCA_035292305.1 Thermoplasmatota archaeon | reverse complement strand
AGAGGTTCAAGGCATGAGTGAAGTGAAGCGCGAATCCAAGGAGACGCGCGTGCTCGTCCGCGTCGAGCCCGGGACGGGCGAGGCGGACGTCGCGCTCGCGGCCGTCTTCCCGCGCCACATGGTCGAGACGCTCGCGAAGTGGAGCGGCCTCGACCTCACGGTCGAAGCGGAGAGCCTCGACGGGATCGAGCACCACGTCGTCGAAGACGTCGCGATCACGCTCGGTCGCGCGCTGCGCGCCGCGATCGACACCGGTCGCGTCGAGCGCGTCGGCCACGCGGTCATCCCGATGGACGACGCCCTCGTCGAGGTCGCCGTCGACCTGGTCGAACGCCCCTACTACGCGGGCGAAGTCCCCGACGTCATGATGGACCACTTCCTGCGCAGCCTCGCGACCGAGGCAGGGATGACGCTGCACGTGCACGCCATCCGCGGCAAGGACGCCCACCATGTCACCGAGGCCGCGTTCAAAGCCCTCGGCGTCGCGCTGCGACGAGCGCTCGCCCCACGCACGGAGCGGCTCTCCACGAAGGGAGACGTCCGCTTCGGTGGCGCCACGCCGCGGACCGCGCGCAGGCACGGGACGCGCACAGGGACGCGCGCGACCGAGACTCACAAGGGGCGCAGCCGGAAGGAAGGTGGTACGTGATGCTGAAGAAGCGCGTCGTGCCGTGTCTGGACGTAAGAGCGGGGCGTGTCGTGAAGGGCGTGCGGTTCGAGAACCTCCGCGACGTCGGCGACCCCGCGGAGCTCGCGGCGCGGTACGAAGAGGAAGGGGCGGACGAGGTGGTCTTCCTCGACGTCACGGCCTCGCCCGAGGGGCGAAACCTCAGTCTCACGGCTGTGCGAAGGACCGCGGAGCGGCTCTTCATCCCACTAACGGTCGGCGGGGGCGTCCGCGCCGTTCAGGACTTCCACACGACGCTCCGGGCCGGCGCGGACAAGGTCAGCGTGAACACGGCGGCCGTCGAGCGGCCCGAACTCCTCGCGGAGGCCGCCGACGCGTTCGGTCGGCAGTGCGTCGTCCTCGCGATCGACGCCAAGCGGACCGGTGCAGGACGCTGGGTCGTCCACACGCACGGCGGCTCGAAGCCCACCGACATAGACGCGATCGCATGGGCCAGGCGCGGCGCCGAGCTCGGCGCAGGCGAGATCCTCCTCACGAGCATGGACCGTGACGGAACGCGCGAAGGCTACGACCTCGACCTCACCCGCGCGGTGGCCCGCGCCGCGAACGTCCCCGTGATCGCGTCGGGGGGCGCCGGCCGCGCGGAGCACCTCGCCGCGGCGTTGCTCGAAGGCGAGGCCGACGCCGCGCTCGCCGCGAGCATCTTCCACGACGGCGAGACGACGGTGCGGGACGCGAAGCACGTTCTCGAAGCGCACGGCGTCCCGGTGCGGTGGTGAGCGCGACGAGACGAGCGAAGGCTACCAAGGTTACGCAAGGTACGAAGGGTGCGTTCAAAACGCGCGTTTCGCACGCTGCGAAGCCTTCGAGGCGTTCGAAGCGCGCGGCTGCCTCGAAGACGTCGGTCCCGGTCGGCGCACCGGCCGCCCCCGCTCGCGCCCCCGACTTCGCGCGCGCGAACGGGCTCGTCCCCGCGATCGCGCAGGATGCGACGACCGGTGCCGTCCTGATGCTCGCGTGGATGGACCGCGAAGCGTGGGATGCGACGATCGCGACCGGGGACATGCATTTCCACAGCCGCTCACGAGATCGGCTCTGGCGGAAGGGGGAGGCGAGCGGAAACGCGCTGCGGGTCGTCTCGCTGCACGTGGACTGCGACGCGGATGCCGTGCTCGCGCTCGTGGAACCGTCCGGACCCGCGTGCCACACGGGCGAGGCGACGTGCTGGCACGAGCCAGGCCACCCCGAACGGGCGCCCGCGCCGCCGCTCGAGCACCTCGCACGCGTCCTGCGCGAGCGTACCGTGCTCCCCGTCGAGGGGAGCCACACGTCGCGCCTGCTCGCGGACGAGAACCTGCGCCTGAAGAAGGTCGCCGAGGAGGCCGCGGAGCTCATCATGGCGGCGCGCGGCGGGACGCGGGCAGACGTCGCGGAGGAGGCGGCGGACGTGCTCTACCACGCGCTCGTCGCAGCGCACGCCGCGGGCGTCGCGCCGAAGGACGTGTTGAAGGTGCTCCGGGAGCGGAGGAAGTAGCCCGAGGTCGCGGCGCGGAGCGGTCCGTCTCCTGCGGGGTTTCTTTTCTCCATGGCGTTTGTTGCCTTCTTTGCCTTCGTGGCGTCCATGCTCTTACGCCGGCGCGACCGTGATCTCGCACACGGTCGGCGCGTCCGTGATGCGTCGCTCTGCGCACGGGTGGCAGCACAGGTACGTAAGTCCGGCTTGACGCAGGACGTGTCGTGCACGACGTGGGCACCCGAGCGTGGCACACCTCATGCGCGCGCGTCGCGCGGATGCGACTCGGCCTTTCTGGCGCAGGGCCCGGAATCCCGGAGTGGCGGCACCGGTCGTCAGGGTTTCTTGCCCGTGAGTTCCTGGAACGCCTTCTCGTACTTTCGGAACCAGGCCTCCTTCTCTTCGAGGCGCCGCGCGAGGTCGTCACGCTCGCCTTCGAGCTCCTCGTACACGATGTAGAGCTTCGCGAGGCGCTCCTTCTCGCCCGCGTAGAGTGCCTCGACCTCCTCGAGGCGCTGGCGGATGCGGTCAGCGTCTTCGAGCTCGGATTTCGCGAGCTCGAGTGCGGCGGCGCGCTTGCGCTCCGTGTCGAGTTCCTCGTGGAGGCGGCGCACATCATCCTCGCGCTCGTGGAGGAGGCGCTCCGACTCGCTGACGGTGACGTCCTTGCCCTTGAGCTCGCGTTCGAGGCGACCGGTGCGCTCGAGCGCCTGGCGAAGGTCTCCCTCTTGCGCCTTGTAGGCGTCCCAGAGCTTCTCGAGTCGTTGCTCCTCCGTGCTCAGGCGTTCCCGGTACATGTCCCGGTCGCGCTCGAGCTCCGCGGCGCGGCGCTCGGCGGCCTCCGCGCGTCGCTGCGCGACGTCGGCGGCCGCGGTCGCGTCGGCGGCGCGCGATGCGGCGAGGGCCTCGCCGAGCTCCTCTTCGGAGGGCATGGGCGGGCCAACGAGGGACGGGGATTTAAGGGCTGTTGCGAGGCGCGCAGGGGGCCGAGCGGTCTTCACCCGGGGGGCGGCGGCGCGGGAGGCGCGGCGACGACCGCGGGCGGCGCCTCGTCCGCGGGGCGCTCCGGCACGAGGATCGCCATCACGACGTACACGATGACTGCACCGCGCGCTGCGCGCAGGGTGCGCCTTGCCCGGCCTGATGGCCGGGCTCGGCGCCGCCGAGGATCGAACCGGGAAAGATCGAGAGGATGACGTACGCGATGCGCACGAGCGACGGGTCCCAACCGAAGTACTCCGCGACAACACCGTGCGCCGCGGCGCACGGTGAGCCTCGCCCGGCCGGCGGCCGGGCTCGGTCCCGCCGCATACGCCGGCGAAGACATTGTCGGTCCGGCTGCGGTAGAGCCGTCTCTAGGCCACGACGAGGGAACGCGGACCCGGCGCTTGAGCTTCGCTGCGGAGGAACGGATCGGTGGCGTTCGACGCCGTGGCGCCTTCAGAATTCGGCGTCGGAGCGTTCGCGTCGCGCTTCTCGCTCCTGCTCCTCGGGGTCGAGTTGCTGGAGGGCCCGGAGGCGCCACCACATGATGGTGAGGCCGGACCCGGCCATCACGCCGCCCACGGCGAAGCCGCCCTGGACCGCGGACGAGACACCGACGGCTTGCGCGCCGAGCCACGTCAGGGCCCAGAGGCCCGTGAACGACCCCGC
>DATDQL010000312.1:0-3164 GCA_035292305.1 Thermoplasmatota archaeon | reverse complement strand
GAGGTACGGGCCGCCGAAGAACGGGCCGGAGCCTATGGCCGCGCCTTCGCCCACGGCGACGTCCGCGCCGTAGGCGCCCGGCCCCGCAGCGACCCCGAGGGAGTACGGGTCGCCGACATCGACGACGAAGAGCGCCTTCGGCGCCTTGCGGTCGAGGAGGGCGCGGATCTCCGGTGCGCGCGGCTCGAAGACGCCGAAGAGGTTGGGGTTCTGGAGGAGGACCGCGGCCGTGTCGGGCGTCGCGCGGCGCTCGAGGTCGTCGAGGTCGACGGCGCCCGTGCGAGGGTCGTACCCGAACTCCTCGACGGCGACCCCCGCGCCGCGGAGGTAGTTCCGCACGATGCTCTTCTTCTCCCAGAAGAGGTTTCGCGGGATGAGGACCTTCTTCCCTCGGCTTGCGCGCACGCCCATGAGGGCGGCCTCGGCGAGCGCCGTCGGGCCGTCGTACATGGACACGTTCGCGACCTCCATCTCGAGGAGGCGGCAGACATAGGTCTGGTACTCGAACATCGCCTGCAGCATCCCCTGCAGGATCTCGGGTTGGTACGGCGTGTAGCTCGTGTAGTACTCGCCGCGCAGGATGAGAGGCGTGACCATCGCCGGGACGTAGTGCGCGTAGGCTCCGGCGCCGAGGAAGTGCGGCCGTGAGGAGAAGGGTTCGTTCTTCGCGAGCATGGCCTCCATCTCGCGCTTGACCTCGAGCTCGGAGCGGCCTGGGGGGAGGCGGAGGCGCGTGCGGACCTCGGGCGGGATGTCGGCGAACAGCGCCTCGGTCGAGGGGGTGCCGAGCGCCTCGAGCATCTGCGCGGCGTCGGGGCCTCCCGTCATGTACGCCATACGGTCGCGCAAGGCAGGGTCCGGGCCATAAGGGTTTCCGGCGCCGGATTCAGACGATGGTGGGCAGGCATGCGACGTCCGACGCCGTCGCGACGGGCGTGCGGACGCCCGAAGGTTCCCGCACCATGAGGCGCGCGTCGACGCGGATGCACTCCGCGGGCGGTGCGTGGCCCTCGCGGAACACGAACCCGACGCGGTCCATCCACCATCCGCAGCTCCCGACGCCGCGCTGCTGGAGGTCGCCCATGTCGAGGAACACGCCGGAATCGCGCGCGTCCGGCAGCCACACGAGGGACGCGCGGACGTCGGAGGAGTCGCTCGCGCACGCGTACACCGTGACGTAGGCGAAATCCGCGTCCTCGACGAGGTACGCCGTCACGAAAAGCTCGCCCGTCGCGTGGAGCGCAGCGCCCGTCGGCGCGAGCGCCGCTCCCGCGATCATGGCGAGGAAGGTCGCCCGCACGCGTCGGCAGGTCCTGCGCGGTCCTTCAAGGTTCGCCGGCCGGGGCGCTCGCGTCGCGACCCGAGACCGCCCCTGGGTTCCCGCGGGAGATCACGTCGGCCTCGACGGCGGCAGCGTCCTCGGCCGAGATGTCGAGCTCCTCGCGCAGGCGCCGCAGGACCTCGAGCTCGCGCGGCGTGAGCTCGTCGTCCGCCCACGCGCCCTCGACCGCGGCGCGGTACACGACGAGCTTCCGGTACGAACGGTACGACGGCGTGTCCGTCACGCGCGGCAAGAGCGCGTCCGACACGCGCCCGGAGACGCGTTGCAGGGGATGGAGCGCGAAGAGGAGGAGCGCTGCGGCCGCGCCTCCGACGGCGTAGCCGTACGCATCGCTGAGGAACTGCTGCGCGGTCTCGGCGACGACGAAGAACACCGCGGCGAACATCGCCGCCAGCGTGCCGCGCGCGAACCCCCACTTTATCTTGAGGTCGATGTCGAACAGGTTGTGGCGCACGAGCGCGTAGCCGACGACGAGGGGAAGGACGAGGCGCCACAGGCCGGCGAAGACCTGGTCGAGGGGCGCGAGCGTCGGTACCGCGCGCTCGACGAGGAGCGAGAAGCCGACCGAGACAACGGGGAGCGTGAGGGCCAGCAGGAAGCGGCGTCCCTCCGTCCGCGTCGCCCCGGCCTCCGCGCGCAGCGTCCGGGCCGCGAGCCCGGTCGCGGACCATGCGACGAGCGCGAGCGCGAGCAGGAGCGACCCTGCGAGCGCGGCCTGCATCGCCGGAGCATGGCGCGTCACGAACTCTGGCACGAGGAGCAGGATCCCGAGCGTGTCGTACACGACGACGACGCTGAAGCCGAACGCGACGAGGAGGATGGAGGTCCGGCGAGGGCCCGGGGCAGCGCGGCGCCATTCGCGCAGGCACAGCCAGGCGATGACGGCGAAGCCGAGCTCGAACGCGGCGTAGGCGACGAACAGGGGGCCGATCGGGGCGAGCATCTGAGGGCCAGGAGGTCCGGCGGCGAGGCCGTGGACGCCCCAGAACACCGCGTGGTTTACGAGATAGGCGCCTTCCAGGACGAGGACGACGGCGACGAGGGAGGCGAGGAACGCGCTCCGTCCTGCGCCAAGCGGTCTCGGGTAGTAGAGCGCGAAGATCGCGGCGACGGGTAGCAGCGGGAGGAGGAAGTAGGGCACGGTCCGCCACCAGAACTCGGCGACGGTCGGGTCCGTCGCCGCAAGGCCCAGGTTGTACGTGATGCCGGTCATCGCGCGGAGGAAGAGCAACAACGCGAACGCGCGGACCGCGCGGTCTCCGGCGCGCAGCGCGGCGAGCGTCGCAGCGACGAGAAGCATGGCGACGGCAGGACCGAAGGAGAGCCATGTACCGACAGGGAGCACCTCGATCCCGGCGGAGGCCATCCGACGGTCGAACGCGTCAGCCCCTCAAAGAACGCCCTGCCGGCCACCGACCCAACCTATAAAGGCGGCAGCGACGGTCCGCGGGCGGTCGGGGAGATCGCATGCCTTGGCACTACGCTCTCTGCAAGCGGTTCCACATCCCGATCGACCTCTGCGACTCGATCTTCATCGGCGGCGGCGGGAACGCCGGCGCGAGCGCGGGCGTCGTCGCGATGGGAGCGACCGTCGGGCTCGCGGCCGCGGCCGCGTTCACTTGGAGCGCGAACCGTCCGGAGGCGAGCGTCCGCGCGCTCGGTCGCATCGAGGTCGGGCAGGTCGTCGCGAGCGCGGTCGCGATGGTCGGGTTCGCCGTCGGTGGGAAGACGTTCTGGGTCTACGCCTCGGCGCTCGGCCTGCTTCTCGCCGCCGCCGCCCGGGCGTACATCCCGCGCGCCCGCGGACCCGGCGGGCTCGCGG
>DATDQL010000311.1:0-3476 GCA_035292305.1 Thermoplasmatota archaeon | reverse complement strand
TCGGGCGGGTCTCCACGGAACGTGCCCCGTCCGCTACTTCTTCCTCGCCGCGCGCGCAAGAGGCGGCTCCACCGCCGCGAGCTCGTGGTACACCCACGCGGCCGCCTCCATGCCCTTCTCGAAATGCGCGATGCGGAAGCGCTCGTTCGGCGAGTGCGCGCCCTCGTCGTGCAGGCCGAAGCCGAGCAGGACCGAAGGAGCGCCGAGCACGCGCTCGAATGCTGCGACGATCGGGATGCTCCCGCCCTCGGCGATGAGCACGGGTCTCATCCCGAATCCCTTCTCGAGCGCGCGCAGCCCCGCCGCGACCGCGGGGTGGTCCGCGGGGACGAGGCAAGGCATGCCGCCGCTAAGCTGCGTCACCTTGACCTCGACGCCGGAGGGCGCGAGGCCCTTGAGGGCCTTCTTGAAGCGCTTGCCGGTCTTCTCCGGCGTCTGCCCCGCGACGAGGCGCATCGAGACCTTCGCGTGCGCCTCGGCGCCGATGACGGTCTTCGCGCCGTCGCCCGTGTAGCCACCGTACACGCCGTTGATCTCGAACGTCGGCCGCAGCCACATGCGTTCGAGCGAGGTCCAGCCCTTCTCGCCGAAGAGCGTCTTGACGCCGAGCTCCTTCTGCAGCGCGCGGTCGCTCCACGGCAGGCGCGCGAGGGCGTTGCGCTCGGCGCGCGTCGGCGGCCTCACGTCGTCGTAGAATCCCGGGATCTTGATGCGGCCGGTCTTCGCGTCCTTCATCGACGCGAGCATGTGCACGAGGGCCTCGGCGGGGTTGCGCACGGCGCCGCCGTAGATGCCGCTGTGCAGGTCGTGGCTGGGCCCGCGGACGTCGACCTGGTAGTACACGAGCCCGCGCAGCGCGTACGTGATCGCGGGGTGCTTCTCGTCGTGCATCGCGGTGTCGGAGATGACGACGAAGTCGCAGGCGAGCCGCTCGCGGTTCGCGTCCAGCCACGCGTAGAGGGCCTTGGAGCCGACCTCCTCCTCGCCTTCGATCACGACCTTGACGTTCACGGGGAGCCCCTGCCCCGCGCGCAGGTGGGCCTCGATCGCCTTGACGTGCGCGAACACCTGGCCCTTGTCGTCCGTCGCGCCCCGCGCGTAGAGGTCGCCGCCGCGCTCCGTCGGCTCGAACGGAGGGCTCTTCCAGAGGTCGAGCGGCTCCGGCGGCTGCACGTCGTAGTGGCCGTACAGGAGAAGGGTCGGCGCGCCCGGGGCGCCCAGCCATTCTGCGTAGACGATCGGGTGTCCTGCGGTCGGCGCGACCTCCACGGTCGGCATCCCGGCGCGGCGGAGCGCGTCCGCCACCCATTGCGCGGCGCGCTCGACGTCCTTCGCGTGCTTCGGCTGCGCGGACACGGACGGGATGCGGAGGAATTCCTTGAGCTCCTCGAGAGCCTCACCGCGGCGCTCGCGGAGGTACGCGACGACGTCGTCCATGCGCGCGCCAAGAGTGCCCTTCGGGCTAAAGGTTTCCTAGCGCGGGCCCGCAGGCCCGCGCAGGCTTACCGCGGTCCGAGCGTGATCTTGCCCTTCGTGAGCAGCGCCGTCACGGCGTCGTCGGCGGCCTCTTCGAGCTTCGAGGGGTCGTTGAGCGCGGCACGTACCTGGTCTCGCTGCTCCGTGACGATGCTCTTGCGCTCGCGGAAGATCGCGCTGCGCTTGTCGCGGAGCGTGATGACCTCCTCGCGGAGGTTCGACGCTTCCTCGTGCGCCTTGTTCGCCTGCTCGCGGGCCTCGATGTGCCCCTGGTGCTTCTTGTCCGATTCCTCGTCGAGGAAGCGGAGCTGGTCGAGGATGGGCCTGATCGCGTCGTGCGAGGCCTGCGCGGCGTTGCCGGCCTCGACGGCCTTCTGGTGCTCTTCGTCGGCGATGCGGAACAGCTCGTCGATCTTCACGTTGACGTCCTTGACGTCCGCGAGGAGACGCGTCTCGTCCGCGTGCTGCACGCGGGCGACCTCGAGCTCCTTCATCTTCTCGCGCATCTTGTCCAGGAGCTCGTTCTCCTTCGCGACGGGCATGGGTTCCGTCTGCTGGCGGTGCTCCATGATCTTGACCTCGGCCTCGAGCTCTCGGACCTTCCCGGCGTAGGCGCGCGGCCCGGCGCCCGGCGCGGACGGGCCGAGCTTGCGCTTGGCCTCGATGAGGGCCTTCGCCTGGCGCTGGTATTCGTTGCGGCGGTCGCGGTGCGAACGAGCGATGGCGTTGTTCTCGTCCCGCACGGTCTGGATGCGGCGCATCTCTTCGACGAGGGCCCGCTTCTGCGCGTTGATGCCGTCGCGCTCGTCCCGCAGCTCCCGCGCCCGGTCGTTGCACTCGTTGCGCTTGTCGATGAGGCGCCGGTGCTTCTTCTCGGCGTCCTCGAGGCCGGTCTTCACGGCCTTGATCTCTTCGTCTTCGGGCTCGTTGCGGTCAAGTGCGGTTCGCATGCGGGTTCCTCGCTTGGGAGGGGGGTCTGGAGGCAACCCGCGTAGGGTCCCCCCCGGGGTCTCCCGAGAAGCTTTGGATCGTGAGTTCGCGCTCGCGCGCGAGGGGGCCGCGGCGCAGGGCCGCGGCGGCGCTCTGGTTGGCGATGCGGGCGGCCATGGCGCCCGCGACGACGCCCGCGTCCACGTTGACCACGACGAGCGGCGAGCAGCTCTGGAGCATCGCGTGGAGGGCGGCTTCGCCGGCGCCGTAGCCGGTGGAGACGGGGACCGCGACGACGGGCGCCGCGACGAGGCCCGCGACGACCGTCGGGAGCGCGCCTTCGCGGCCGGCGCACGCGACGACCGCGTCCGCGCGACGCAGCGCGGGGAGGACGTCGAGGAGGCGATGCAGCCCGGCGACGCCGACGTCGTGGAACGTCTCCACGTCCGCGCCCATCTCGTCCGCGACGACGCGGGCCTCCTCGGCGACGCGCGCGTCAGCCATCCCGGCAGCGACGACGGCCACGCGGCCGCCGCGGCGCGGCGGAGCGGCGAGGCCCACGACCGCGATCCGGGCCTCCTCGTGCCAAGCGTGCGGGAGGTCGTCGAGGACCGCTCGACGGGCGGGGTCGAGGCGGCTGACGACGACGCGTCCGGAGGCACGATGGAACGCCGCGACGACCGAGGCGAGTTGCGCATCGGTCTTGCCTTCCGCAAGGACGATCTCGGGGGTCCCGGTCCGCTCCTCGCGGTCGAGGTCGAGACGGAAGTCCTCGCGGGACATGGGCGGGCGCGAGTCCGTGGCCAGGGATATATAGGTTGGCGTGGGGCGCGGGCCCGGGCCCGGGCGCGGGGTCGGAAGGGCTCGGGCGCGGGAGGGCGCGGGCCCGGGCACTGGCAAGGCGCGCGTCGCGGCCCTATCCGTTTGCCGCGGCCCGAGGCCTCTCCGAGCCCCGGTCCGGGCGCGTCCGAGCCCGAGCCCCCGCCCGCGCCCGCCTCAGCCGAACAGCGCCTCGATCTCCTTCGCGAAGCGCTCGGCGACGACGCGGCGCTTCACCTTGAGGCTCGGGG
>DATDQL010000310.1:0-2620 GCA_035292305.1 Thermoplasmatota archaeon | reverse complement strand
CTTCGGGGCGGCGCGGACGTCGGGGTCCTGCGCGAGATGGGCCACGAGGTCGCGCGGCTGCACCGCGCGGGCCTCCTCCACGGCGACCTCACGACATCGAACGTGGTGCGCAGCGGCGACGGCATCGCGCTCCTCGACTTCGGCCTCGCCGGGTACGGGAGCGAGCCGGAGGAGTTCGGCACCGACCTCCACGTCCTCCTCGAGGTGCTCGAGGCGAGTCACGCGGACGTCCCGGGGGCGTTCGATGCGTTCCTCGACGGCTACCGCGCGGGAAGCGGACCGCCCGCGGCGGAGGCGGCGCTCCGCGAGATCGTCCGGAAGGGCCGTTACCGCGGCTCGTGAAACGCATAGGGACTCGCGAAGAGTCTTTTAGCCCGCTCGACCCTCGGCGTCCCCGGGGAGGCCCATTGCGCAGGCTCGTCGTACTCACGGTCGTCGCCGCCTTTGCACTGCCGCTCGCCCCACCCGGGGTCGCGGGCGCCACCTTCGATGTCGCGGCGAGCGGGGAGGACGCCGCGGGGGGCGCGTTCAGCCCCTCCTTCGCGTCGATCTCGCTCGGCGACCGCATCGAGTGGAAGAACGCCGCCTCGACCGCCCGGCACACGATCACCTCGACGAGCACGAACTGGAACGTCAACCGCGACCTCGCCCCGGGGGATACGTTCGGCGTCACGTTCCCGAGCACCGGGACCTTCGGCTACCGATGCCTGTACCATTCGAGCATGACCGGCCAGGTCGCGGTCGCGAAGGGCCTCGACGCGGACCTCGTCGTCACCGTCCTCGGGCCGCCCGTGAACCTCGACACCGGCTCCCGCGACGTCACGTACACGTTCAACGTCACGGGCGTCGCCGCCCACCCGACGGACGCCATCCTGCGCGTGCAGTGGCGCGAGACCACCGCGGGAACGACGGCCTGGACGGCCGCGCTCCTCGAGGACGCGGGCGCGTGGAGCTTCTCCGTCGACGTGAGCGGCACGGCGAACGGCGCGACGCGCTCTTTCCAGATCCGCGCCGAGACCGCGAACGCGTTCTCCGCCGCGATGGGTTCGGTGACGGTCCGCGTCGTCCATACCCCGTACACCATCGAGCTCGTCAGCCCGGCGCTCGACGAGGGGAACGTCCTCCACGGCCGCGTCCCCGTCGTCGTCAGGGTCACGCACCCGTACTGGTCGCCCGGCACGGTGAGCGTGACCCTGTCCACCACGACGGGCGGCGTCCAGTCGCCTCCCGGCTGGCCCGCCTGGTACGGGAACACCTCCGTCACGCACACGACGCAGGTCGCCCAGACGGGCGCCGGGACGACCGACCTCGTGCGCGGGGGATCGCTCTACACGCTCTCCGCGCTCTCGGGCGCGCAGGCGAAGTGGCCCGAAGGCAAGTGGGACACCTACCGCCTCGCGGACGGGACGTACGACATCCAGGTCAACGTCGCGCCGAAGGACTCGGGCTCCCAGATGTTCAACGTGGCGCACTACCCCGTCGTCGTCGACAACCGCGTCGACGTGACGAAGACCATCACGACGAGCCCCGGGCGCAATGCGAACACCGTCGCGGGCGCGATCCAGCTCACCGGCACGCTCGCGCACTGGTCGAAGCCCGTGAACTACGTCCGGTACGCGGCGACGAGCACCGGTGTCACGTGCGCGGCGACCGTCCCCGCGACCGGCGTCGTGTGGCGCGAGGCCAGCCTCGGCTCAGGCACGTGGACCTTCGGCCTCGACACGGCCGACCCGGCCGAGAAGATCCGCAACAACCAGGCCTCGTGCCTCTACGTCCGCGCCGGGACCTCCCCCCTCAGCCCCTCCGCGACCGGGACCCACGGCTACACCCACGAGGACTGGTTCACGTTCCCCTTCACCGCGAACAACACCGAACGAAGGGACGTCCGGTTCGCGGCGACGCCTGTGGCCACCACACCGACCCAGGAGGTCGCAGGCACGCCCGTCGGGACCCAGAACCCCTCGATCACCTACAAGCTCACGAACGACGGGAACACCCAGACCTCCGTCCAGGTGAAGTTCCAGGCACGCAGCGCCACCGTCGGGTGGCACGACCTCGGGAACCCCGTGACCGTGAGCGTCCAGGCCTACAGCACGACCGGGACGCAGACGTTCCCGTGGCCTTCGTCCGCCCCGACGATCTACGTCGGCACTTGGGAGGTCCGCGGCATCGTGGACCCCGCGAACACGGTCAAGGAGACGAGCGAGGACCCCACCGCCGACCCCGAGGGGAACAACATCAGCAACAGCTTCTCCGCGTGGGTCACGGTCCAAGGCGAGCCGCGACGGCTGCCGTCCTGAGCAAGGGGCAGGCCGAATCCGAGAAAGAGTGGGGCAGGCCGGACTTGAACCGGCGACTTCAAGAACGGCCCTTTTCGGGTCGGGGCACTCCGGCCTCGCTCCGCTCGGCCTACGGCCCCGACCGCTCGGGCGCTTCGCGCCCTCGCGGCGCTCGCTCCCGCTCGCGCCCGAAAAGCGCCGGCGGAAGACGAAAGGAGTCACTGGAAAGAGAGACCTTCCAACAACAAGTGGGGCAGGCCGGACTTGAACCGGCGACTTCAAGAACGGCCCTTTTCGGGTCGGGGCACTCCGGCCTCGCTCCGCTCGGCCTACGGCCCCGA
>DATDQL010000309.1:0-9842 GCA_035292305.1 Thermoplasmatota archaeon | reverse complement strand
CGAGATGTCGGCGTAGTCGACGCCTTCCACGGGCACCCCGTTCTCGACGACCTTCGCGCGGCTCGCGTCGGTGCCGATGTAGAGGTCCGCGACGTTGTGATCGAACCGCGCCCCGGAGTAGCCGGCGGCAGCGAAGATGCGGCCCCAGTTCGGGTCCTTGCCGTGCACGGCGGTCTTGACGAGGTTCGACCGCGTGACGGCGCGGGCCGCGGCCGCGGCCTCTGCTTCGGTGCGCGCGTTCACGACGCGGGTCTCGATCAGGGTGCGCGCGCCTTCGCCGTCGCGCACGATCCGCAGCGCGAGGTCCCGCGCGACCGCCTCAAGCGCCTCCTCGAGGAGGGGCGCGTGCGGCGAGCCGGGTCCGACGACGGGGTTCCCGGCGGCGCCGTTCGCGAGCACGATCGCCATGTCGTTCGTGCTCGTGTCGCCGTCGACGGAGATCATGTTGAAGGTGCGCGCGACGACGCGGGACCAGGTCGCGCGGAGCCACGCGTCGGCCACGGCGGCGTCGGTCACAAGGAAGGCGAGCATCGTCGCCATGTTGGGGTGGATCATGCCCGCGCCCTTCGCGACCCCCGCGATGCGCACGACGGTGCCGCCGAGCTCGACCTCGAAGCACGACTCTTTCGGGACCGTGTCCGTGGTCATGATCGCGCGCGCGAACGCCCCGGGCTCCGCGCGGTCGAGCGTCGCCGCCACCGTCGGGATGCCTTCTTCGAGGAGGCCCATCGGGAGGTACCGCCCGATGACGCCCGTGGAGGCGACGAGGATCTCTTCGGCGCGGACGCCGATCGCCCTCGCCGCGATGTCGGCCATGCGCTCCGCGTCGCGCATCCCTTGCTCCCCGGTGCACGCGTTCGCGCAGCCGCTGTTCGCGACGATGCCGCGGACGCGGCCGTGCGCGACGTGGCGCCTCGTGACCGTGACGCAAGCGGCCTGCACGACGTTCGTCGTGTAGGTCGCGGCGACGTGGCACGGCCGGTCGCTCGCGACGAGGCCGACGTCGGGGTACTTCTTCTTCACTCCGACGTGGCCGCCCTGTTGCTGGAAGCCGCGGACGGAGTGGAGGCCGCCGTCGGGGACGGGGCGGAGGGTCATCCGGATGCCCCCGTGGAACGTCGTGGCGTCCGCATCACGGTCCGCCTCCGACGCGCGGCAGCCCCATCGTCTCGGGGAACCCGCACATGAGGTTCAGGTTCTGCACGGCTTGGGCGGAGCCGCCCTTCGCGAGGTTGTCGATCGCCGAGACAGCGACGTAGAGCCCCGACCTTACGGGGACGCAGCGCACGTCGCAGTAGTTCGTGCCGCGTACCGCGAGCACGTTCGGGTCCTCGACGACGCGCACGAAGGGCTCGCTCGCGTACGCCTTGCGGTAGAGGTCGGAGACCTCCGCGGTCGGGAGGAGCGCGCCTTCGGGCTCCATGTAGACCGTCGCCAGGATGCCGCGGTTCATCGGGACGAGGTGGGGTGTGAAGGTGACGCGGACCGCGCGTCCCGCCGCGACGGAGAAGGTCTGCGCGATCTCGGGCTCGTGGCGATGCTCGCCCACCTTGTACGCGCGGATGTTCTCGTTCGCCTCGGGGAAGTGGTAGAGGGCGCCCGGGTCGCGACCGGCTCCCGAGACGCCGCTCTTCGCGTCGACGACGACGCGGTCCGTACGGACGATGCCGGCCTTGACGAGCGGTAGGGCCGCGAGCGCGCTCGCTGTCGGGTAGCATCCGGGGTTCGCGACGAGGCGCGCGCGGCGGATCGCGTCACGGTTCAGCTCCGGCAGGCCGTAGACGGCCTCGTCGAGGGCGGCGGGGGCGTGGCCGTAGACGCGCTTCGCCTCGAGGGGGTCGCGCAGCCGGTGGTCGCCGCTGAGGTCGATGACCTTCACCGCGGGGTCGAGCGCGAAGATCCTCGGCACGAGGTCGGCGGCCACGCCATGGGGCGTCGCGAGCAGGACGACGTCGCAGCGGGCGAGCGTCTCGGGCGCGAGCGCGTCGAGCGGCTGGTCGACGACACCCTGGAACTCGGGGTTCACTTTCGAGTAAGGCTTGCCCGCCGCGGACGTCGAGGCGAGCAAACGCAGCTCTACCTGCGGGTGGTGGACGAGGAAGCGCACGGCTTCCGCACCGAGGTAGCCTGTGGCGCCGGCGATCCCGACCTGGACGTTCTGCATCCGCGGCGGGATGCGTGCGTTCCCGCCTTAAGGGTCGCGTCGGAATACGGACTCCGAGGAGGCGCGAGTGGCGGGAACGGTGACGCCAAGACTATGCGGACGCCCGTGCTCCGGCGTGCGATGGAGCGCGTCCGTCCCGCGGAGACCGCGATCGTGACCTTCGTCGCCTGCTTCGGCGTCGTCGTCGTCCTCGCCGTCGCCGCGCTCGCTCTTCTCGGCAAGGCGCCGACCGAAGCGTTCCACCGCGCCGGCCTCGGCGTCGTCGCGCTCGGCGCGTTAGTTGCCACGTTCGGCGAGGTCGTCGCATAGGGGCGGGAGCAGGCGCGTCGTCCGGGGAGGGCGGCCGTGTCTCACGATTCCCCCACGAGTCGCGCCAGGACGGACCACACGCACCAGGCAGAGGTCCTTGTTCGGTCCGCGCCCGACGGTGGTGCGCCGGTGCTCGTGGTCCGGGCCGGTGATGTCGGTGAGACGAGCTGGAAGTGCGTCAAGCCGCGGTCGAACTTCGTGGTTTCCCCGTCCTCGGGGAGAGCGTGTCCTGGTCGACCCTCACTCGGCGTGGACGGAGGCGTCTCCGGTGCCCGCGGTCGCCGAGACGACGACCTTCGTGGGCTTGTCGGCGTACCCGTCGCTCCGGGCCTTCGCCGTGCCGCCGACCGGGCTCTTGTCCGAGGCCTTCGATTCCGTGGGGCCGATGTCGAGCTCCACCTCGCCGACGCCCGTCTGCACCGTCGCGTCGTACCCGACGTCCGCGCGAAGCGGCAGCTCGATCGAGACGCCGCCGACGCCGGTGGACACGTCGATCCGCCCCGCGCCCACGGAGGAAAGGTCGAGGACGACGTCCCCGACGCCCGTGCTCGCCGTCACGTCGCGCGTCGCCTCGGCGTCCGCGACGACGTCCCCGACGCCCGTGGAGAGGTCGAGGCCTCCCACGAGGAGTCCGTTCACGAGGATGTCGCCGACGCCCGTCGAACCTTCGAGGTCCCACGCCCCGGATTCGGGCAGCGTGATCTCGACGTCCACGGAGACGTGCTCGTCGCGTCGATCGTCCGCGTCGTGCCAACCGACGACTCGCAGGCCGCCGTCGTCGGAGGCGAACACGGCATCGACCTTCGCGTCCCGCACATCGGCCTCGGAGCCGTCGTCGCTCGCACGGATCGTGAACGTGAGCGTGACGAGGTCGTCGCCCGATGGGGCGAACGTCACTTCGCCGACCCCGGTGCAGAGGCGGATCGCACCCCCTTCGAGGCCGTCCGGCTGGAGCGTGTACGTCACGGTGCGGTGGTCCCCGCCGTCGGCGCCCGTGTCTTCCACCGCGGCCTCGAGGCGGCGGAGCGAGAAGAGGGGTCCACCGCACGCCTCGTCCTGATCGTCGGAGCGGCTCGAGAGCGTGCTCCCGTCGCGGGACACGAGGACCGCGACGGCGGTGCCGGCGACGAGGAACGCCGCGACGAAGCTCGCGACGAGCACGGTGCGGTTGACGGCCATGGCGCCGCCAGCCGCGCCACTCCTTTTAAGCGTTCGCGACCGGCGGATGAACTGTCGCGAAAGGTATGTTGCCATGCTGGCGCCAGCGAAGCGCGGGGTAACGTCACGACCGTCGCGCGCGTCCTCCTCGTCGACGATGAAGAAGATATCCTTCTGTCGCTCAAGTCGTTCCTCGAAGGCACGATCCCGGGTCTCGAGGTCGACACCGCGAGATCGGGTCAGGCGGGTCTGGACGTGCTCCGCGGAGGCGGCATCGACCTCATCCTGACCGACTACCGCATGCCGGAGATGAACGGGCTCGAGTTCCTCATCGCCGCCGAGCGCGTCGCGCCGGGCGTCCCGCGCGTCATGCTCACCGCGTACCCGGACCAGGAGCTCGCGACGCGCGCGTCTCGAGAGGCGCACGTCGTGCTCATCATCTCGAAGCCGTTCGACCCGCTCTACTTCGCCGAGGTCGTGCGCGGCGTCATCGAGGTGCACGCCCGCGCCGAGGACGCGAAGGTCGCGGCCCAGCACTGAGGCCGCGGCGCGAAGCGTCCTACCTGCGCTCGCGTCCCGTGATGTCCTTCGCGAGCCCGTAGACGCCGACGACCTTCCCGTCGTTCGTCATCGGGACCCCGGTGACGTCGACGCGTCGGCGGGTCCCGTCCTTGCGGACGAGCGTGTACTCGTGCCGATCGGGTTCGCCGGACATGACCTTCTGGAACCGCACGAACGCCTCGTCAAGGTCCTCCGGGGCGACGAGGGGCGCGAAGGAACGCCCGAGGAGTTCTTCCCGCGTGAAGCCCACGAGCGACTCGGCCGCGGCATTGACCTCCAGGAAGCGGGTCTCGGCGTCCATCGCGAACACGGCGTCCGGGTTGTGCTGGACGATGCTCCGGTACCGCTCCTCGTTGCGGCGGAGATCTTCGTGCAACCGCGCGCGGTCGAGGGCCATCGCGGCGCGTCGCGCGAACTCGACCGCGACGTCGACGTCCGCGGGATCGAACGGCTTCGACGCGGGCGTCGCGAGGGCCACCGTCCCGAGCATCCGTTCCGGCGAAGCGAGCGGGACGACGAGCGCGGTCCATCCCCCGCACGGCTCGAGGGTGTCCGGACGCCCCGTGCGGAGAACGCGGCCGACGCCGTCCCCCGACCGCGCATCCGGGGCGAGACGTCGCTCGAGAGTGGACGCGACGGCGCGGGCCTCCGGGGAGCATTCGGCAGCGACACGATGCACCGCGCCTTCCTCGTCCACGACGTCGACGGCGCACCAAGCCGCGATGGCCGGTACGGCGACCTGGGCGACGTTGCGCAGGATGATCCCGGGGTCGAGCGTCGCGCCGAGGCGCTCGGTCCCCTGCGTGAGGAACCTTCGACGGGCCTCGGCGCGGCGCCGCTCCGTGATGTCCCGGAACGCCACGACCGCGCCCTCCGGACTCCCGTCGCCGGGGATCGGCGCAGCGACGTAGGCGATCGGGATCAGCCTGCCGTCGCCGCACGTGACGAAGACATCGTTGCGCTCGATCGTGTCCCCGATCAGGACGCGCGCCGCCGGACCGCGGTCCTGGGGGATCTCGCTCCCGTCCGCCGCGCGCACGCGAAGCGTCTCCATCGCGGGCTGGCCGAGGAGCTCCGTCTCGGACCAGCCGAGGAGGCGCTCGGCCGCCGGGTTCACGCTCGTGAACGTCCCCTCGGCGTCGATCGTGTACACGCCCTCGCCGATGTGCGACGCGATGATCCGGCTGCGACGGAGGCGGTTCAGGGCTTCCGTGGCGAGCACGTTCGCCAAGTACGGGTCCGAGCCGCGGGATGACGCTGCGAGCGCATGGATGACCGCGTCGTCGGCGAGCGCGTGGATGGCGTCGACAGGACGCGGTGCCTCCTTGATCTTCTGGAGATCGCGCTCGTACCGCACGTCGCCCACGGGCCCACCTTGAGCGGCCCCATGTGGCTGTCGTCCGAGCATGTAGCTTCCGGGCCCAGGGTTCCCGTCGCGGTGACGGCGCCGGCGCTCCCCGGTCATGACCGCGCCGGTCGGGGGCGCTTCGTCCGCGCTCCTTTGCCGCCGGGATTCAAGACCAAGTTCCCGGAGACACTTCTAGCCCATGCTCGTCGGTTGGAAGATCGGTCTTGCGGCAAGCACGGTCATCTCCATCGCGTTCCTAGCTGTCGCGGTCCTGCTCGCGCTCAACCTCACTCGCTCGCGGACATGGCGCACGAATCCGCTCGGCGTCGGGACCTTCGGCCTGTACCTCACATGCGGCGGCGGCCACGCGGTCCACACGCTCCAGCTCCTCGACCCCGTGCTCGGCCTGCAGACGGCGGCGGGGCTCGCCGCCCACACCGAGTACTCGGAATGGCACGCGTGGGGGATCGACGTGGTCACCGCGATCACCGGTGTCTGGTACTGGAGCATGCGCCGGAAATTCCCGGACCTCGTGAGCGGAGCCGCCGTATTCGAGGACCTGCGCGACCGTCAACGCCGCGCGCTCGAGATCCACGACAACGTCGTCCAGGGCCTCGTCCGCGCGAAGCTGGAGCTCGACCTCGGCCGCGACGAGGCGGGCGACGTGACCGTCGAGGAGACGCTCGAGAAGAGCAAGCTCATCATCACCGACCTCCTCGGTGAGGAACAGGACCTCGCAGGGAAGCTCCGGCGCACGGAGGCGGGCCGATGAGCTTCGACTGGTGGATGCTCACGGCCGGCGCGAACGCCGTCCTCGTGCTCATCTACGGGGCCATCGCCGTCATCATGATCCGGGGGATCGTCGACGGCCGCCAGCTCCTGACGAACCCGATCCTCACGGCGACGGCCGCGATCTTCGTCATGTGCACGGCCGGGCACGGCGTCCACCTCTTCCATGCCGTCGCCGAGGGTGGAACGATCGCCGGCATCGCAGCGCGGTCGTCGTTCGCCGACCCTCGTCTCCTCGTGTGGGACCTGGTGACCGCCAGCGTCGCGATCTGGTACTGGACCCTCCGCACGCGCTTCGCGCTCCTGTTCAAGGGCGCAGCGCTCTGCGAAGACATGGCGAAGCGCCAGACGCAGGCGATGGAGCTCCACGACAACGTCGTCCAAGGGCTCGTCCGCGCGAAGCTCGCGCTCGACCTCGGCCGCCGCGAGGACGGCGCGAAGGCCGTCGAGGAGACGCTCGACGCGAGCAAGCGCATCATCTCCGGCCTGCTCGGCGGGGACGGCGCTACCGTGCGCCTCGGCGCAGGCGACCTGCGCCGCGACGCGCCGGGTCGGTGACGGGTCCGATGGCAGAGCAGGCTCGTGAGTCACGCTATCCGACCGCTCCCGTCTCCAGCTTCACGCCCGATGACATCGAGAACATCCTCGGCAGCGTGACGGAGTGCGTCTGGAGCACGGACTACGACGACTCCGGGCGCTTCCAGATCCGGTACTGCTCTCCATCGTTCCAGGCCCTCACGGGTCGCCCTCCGTCCGATTTCGTGGAGGGGATCCATCGCTGGCTCGAGATCGTCCACCCGGACGATCGCGTGCGGATCGAGCCCGCCCTCCTCGACCTCCTCGCAGGCCGCGCCGACCACCTCGACGAAGAGTACCGCCTCCTCCGTGCCGACGGCACCACGCGGACCGTGATCCACCGGGCGACGGTGAGCGCGCGGCCCTTCGGCGGCGGCGTGCGTTCGACAGGCGTGCTCACCGACGTGACCGAGCGCCGCGAGGCCGAAGCCGCGCTCAATGAGCATTCCGCGGAGCTCGAGCGGAGCAACCGCGACCTCGAGCAGTTCGCGTACGCCGCGAGCCACGACCTGCAGGAGCCGCTGCGCGTCGTGCGCGGCTACCTGCAGCTCCTCGAGAAACGCTCCGCGGGAGCCCTCGACGACCGTTCGCGCACGTTCCTCCGCGGCGCGAACGAGGCCTCCGAACGCATGCAGCGCCTCATCCAGGACCTCCTCCGGTACAGCCGCGTCGGGACGCGAGGCGGAGCGCCGGAGCCGGTCGAGGCCGACGTCGCCCTCGACGACGCTCTCGCGTCGCTCCACGTCTCGATCGCGGAATCCGGCGCGGCGATCACGCGCGAGCCCCTCCCGCGCGTGCGCGCCGACCGGCTGCAGCTCTCGCAGGTCTTCCAGAACCTCGTCGGGAACGCCGTGAAGTTCCGAGCGAAGGAGTCGCCGCGCATCCACGTCGCCGCGCGGAAGGTCGGCCCCGAATGGGAGTTCACGGTCTCCGACAACGGCATCGGGATCGATCCGAAGGACCAGCAACGGCTCTTCGTCATCTTCCAGCGCGCGCACGGCGAGGCGTATCCCGGCACCGGGATCGGCCTCGCCCTCTGCAAGCGCATCGTCGAGCGCCTCGGCGGCCGCATCTGGGTCGAGTCCGCCGCAGGGAAGGGCGCGCGCTTCCGCTTCACGCTCCCGGAGGCGGATCCGTGACCGCGATCCCCGCGATCCGGCAACGGACCGTGTCCGTCGTCATCGCGGACGACGTGGCCGCGTTGCGCGAGCTCCTTCGGTACGTCCTCGAGGAAGCGGGCGGCTTCGACGTCGTCGCGGAGGCCTCCGACGGTGAGGAGGCCGTGCAGGTGGTCGAGCGCATCCACCCGCGGCTGCTCCTTCTCGACCTCGCCATGCCGCGCCTCGACGGGCTCGAGGCCTTGCCGCGCATCCGCGCCATCTCGCCCGAGACCCGTATCGTCGTGTTCAGCGGGTTCACCGCGGACCGGATGGAGAACGAAGCCGTGCGCCTCGGTGCCGCTGCGTACGTCGAGAAAGGCGCGCTGCCTGATGAGATCGTCGCGCGGCTGCGCGCCGTGCTGACCGGAGGGACGCGATGAGCGACGAACCCATGCGCGTCCTCCTCGTCGAGGACAACCCGCACGATGCGGTGTTGCTGAAGGAAGCCCTCGCGGAGATCCTCGACGCACCCATCGCGATCGAGCACGTGACGACCCTGGGTGACGCGCGGAGTCGGCTCCAACGCGGGAACATCGACGAGGTCCTCCTCGACCTCAAGCTCCCCGACAGCGCGGGGCTCTCCAGCCTCGACGCTATCCAGGAGGCCGCGCCCGGCGTGCCTGTGCTCGTCCTCACCGGGATCGACGACGAGGTCCTCGCGACTGGCGCGATGCGCCGAGGCGCCCAGGACTACATCGTCAAAGGTGACCACGACCCGCACAACCTCTACCGCGCGATGCGGTACGCGGTCGAGCGTCGTCGCGCGGAAGCTGCCCGCGCCGAGGCGGAGGAGCAGGCGCACGAGCTGCAACGTCTCCGCGAGGTCGACGCCATGCGCGCGCGTATCATCCAGACCGCAGCGCACGAGCTCCGAACACCGCTCACGCCGCTCACGCTGCAGGTCCACATCCTGAAATTCGCGCTGGGCGCCGGCCTCATGACCGAAGCGTCACGCGCGGCGGTCGTGCTCGAACGCAACATCGCGCGGCTCAGCCACCTCGTCGAGGACGTCCTCGACGTCTCCCGTATCCAGGACGGTCGCCTCGCGATCCAACGCGCGACCGCGGACCTCGGCTCCGTCGCGGCCGACGCCGTCGAGGTGTTCCGGGCCCCCGCCGAGCAGGCGGGGATCACCCTGCGTTTCGTGAAGGACGGCGACACGACCATCGAGGCCGACGAGAAGCGCATCGCGCAGGTCCTGTTCAACCTCGTGGGCAACGCGCTCAAGTTCACGCCCGCCGGCGGCCAGGTCGAGGTGCGCGTGCGCGGCGACGCCGAGGCCGTCACCTTGAGCGTCGTGGATAGCGGCCTTGGCATCGGGCCCGACGCGATCCCGCGCCTCTTCGAGCCGTTCGTCCAGGTGCACGACCTCGCCAGGTCCGCGGTCGGCGGCACCGGCCTCGGCCTCTTCATCTGCCGCGGCATCGTCGAGCAGCACAGCGGCCGCATCTGGTGCGAGAGCGGGGGCGCGGGGAAGGGGAGCGCGTTCCACGTCCGCATCCCGAAGACGCCCAAGTCGGGCGCGGTCAAGCCGGCGAAGGCGCCCTCGTGAGGGCGGCATCCTCTTATCCGGTCGGGCGGTTCGGCGTGCCGAGGGAACGCATGAAGCTCCGCACCCCCACGCTCGCCATCTGCTGCTGGCCGCCTCAGCCCGTCGGACGCCTGTGCCAGGCGATCGACCCCTGCTACGTGCCCCCGCCGCCGTGCGGGAAGTTCTGCTGACAGCCTTCCGGTCCACCAGCTCTGGGGGAAAACGTTTAGCGGCGGGTCCCTTTGC
>DATDQL010000308.1:0-2990 GCA_035292305.1 Thermoplasmatota archaeon | reverse complement strand
CTCGAGCCGCGCGCTCGTGCGCGCTCCCGCTTCGTTCACGCGCGGTACGGGTGCGACCGGTCGCGGCATCACGGTCGCCATCGTCGACTCCGGTCTCGACGGGACGCACCCGGACTTCGAGGGGCGCGTTGCCGCGAACCTCCTCTGGGACGGGAACGGGTGGGGCCAGGGTGGCGTCGACTCCGACGGGCACGGCACCCACGTCGCCGGCATCGTCGCCGGGGACGGCTCGCGGTCGGGCCGCGCGCTCCACGGCTTCGCGCCCGACGCGCGCGTCGCGGTGCTAGGGTTCGGCGACCGCTTCACGACGACGGTCGCGACGCGCGCCTTCGACTGGATCCTCACGCACCGCGACGAGCACGGGATCCGCGTCGTGCAGAACTCGTGGGGCCGCGCGGAGACGGGGCGCGCGTTCGACCCGGGCGACCCGCTCGTGCGCGCCGCGGGGCGCCTCGTGGATGTGGGGATCGTCGTCGTCTTCAGCGCGTCCAACCACGGGCCCGCCGCCTCGACGGTCGCGCTCGAGGCGCAGGACCCGCAGGTGCTCACGGTCGGCGCGGTCGACGACGCCGCGCTGCCGGCGGAGTTCAGCTCGCGCGGTCCCGTGCGGCTGGCGGACGGCTCGACGGCGGACTGGACCAAGCCGGACGTCGTCGCCGACGGGGTCGCCGTCCGCGCGCCGCGTGCCGCCGGCTCCGCCCCCGCCGAGGGCGCGACGGGACTCGCGTCGCTGCCGCCCATAGCGCAGGACACGGTGTTCTACCGCGAGATGCAGGGCACGAGCCAGGCGGCGCCGGCCGTCGCGGGCATCGTCGCGCTCATGCTCGAGACGGACCCGGCGCTCACGCCGCGGGACGTGAAGCGCATCCTCCTCGAGTCCGCGATCGACCTCGACGCGCCGGGCCCGGACGATGCGACCGGCTTCGGCCTCGTCGACGTCCCGGACGCGCTCGCCCTCGCGCGCGGCGGCGTCGCGACGCACGGGAGCGTCCTCGTCGCGGGCGGCGAGGAGACGTTCACCTCGACCGGCCGCGTCGCGGGCAGCGGGACCGCGGCGCTCCAGCTCGAGCCCGCGCCGGAGCTGCGCCAGGAGGACCTCGTGCGCGCGACGTTCCCGGTGAAGCCCGGCGCGACGAAGGTCGCCTTCGAGCTGTCGTGGACGGGAGAGACCCGGATGCAGGTGTTCCTCCACGACGGTGCCTCGTACGAGGGGCCATGGGGGAAGGAGACGCGCGAGGCGGGCCGGCGCGTCGTCCGCGGCGCCGTCGACGACCCGGAGCCGGGCGTGTGGACGCTCATGGGACGGCCTGCGTCGCCCGCCGACGTGGACTACGCCTCGACCGTCCGCGTCGCGGTCAAGGAGTGCCCCGAATGCGTCTCGGTCGTGGACCCCGCGTACCTCGACGCGGGGCCTTCCGTGTCGGCGAAGGACAGCCTCATGTACGAGTGGCAGGACGCGCTCGCGCAGAGCCGAGCGTACATGGAGAAGGCGGTCGAGGCGCCCGGGCGCGAGAGGAACTACATCCTCGTCGCGGCAGGCGTGCTCGGGGTCGCGATCCTCGTGCGGGCGGTGCGACGGTAGGCCGTATCCGGCGCGCCAGGCGATCCAAACCACCAAGACACCAAGGCACCAAGGAATCGGTGGCCGTCCCGGATGCGGGACGATGCCCGAAAGGCTTGGTGCCTTGGTGTCTTGGTGGTTGACGTCGACGCGTCGCACAGAGCGGCGCCGGGACTTCAGGCGCCCGTGAGCCACCCGCGGTCCGCGAACACGACGCGCCCGCGCCGGATCCCGCGCTCGAGGCCGGGGTCGCCCGCGGCGAGGAGCTTGCGCGCCTCTTCGACCCCGACGACGCGCACGCCGAGCGGCTCGCCCTGCACCGCCTTGCGGATGGCCGCCTCGGCGGCGAGCGCGTCGTCCGCGACGACGAGCATCCATGCAGCGTGCCTCCGGTCGTCCTCGGGGCCCGCGTCGAGGTACCACGCGGCGAAGCGCGCCCCGGGAACGTGCGCGCGGCGGAAGAGCGCGTCCGCGGCCGCGTGGAGCGCGACGGTCTCGTCCGTGAAGAGTCGACGCAGGAGCGGCGTCGCGGGATGCCGCGGAGAGAGGGAGAAGACGCGCGTCCGCCCCTCCATCCGAGTGAGCACCACGCCGGAGGCGGCAAGCTGCTGGAGCGCGGGGACGAGCGTGCCCGTCGACTGGCCGGTGGCCTTCACGAGGTCGTCCGTCGTGATCTCGGCGCCTCCGCGACGCACGAGCTCGCGGAGGATGCGGACCTTGGAGCGCGAGCCGAGCGCATCCTCCAGCACGGCGGCGCGAACGAGCGCGTGCGTTATCGATATTTCGATGCCTTCCCGGAGGGTCCAAGGGGTCAAGGAGCGCTTCCCGAGCGTGCCGACCGGCCGCGCCGCCTGCTTCGCCCTTGCGTCCGTCGGTCTCGCCTCGCTCGTGCTCGCGGGAGTCGCGTCCGCGGGCACAGACGGCGACCCGGAGGTCGTCGACGCGATCGGCGACGCGCTCGACACGAGCACGGCGCTTCCCATCGACGCCCCGGCGCTCGACCTCGCGGCGGTCTGGCTCGAGGAGACGTCGACGGGCATCGCGGCGCACGTGCGCGTCGCCGACCTCGCGGCCGCCTTCCGCGGCCAGACGACGTTCCGCCAGTGGAACGCGACGTGGGACGCGCACGGCGTCACGTGGCAGGTGGAGGTCCTCGACTCGCGACAGGGCCAACGCTCGGCCTCGTTCTCGGTCGTCGGCACTTCCGCGAGCGGCCTGCCTCAGGCTGGAGCGCCGACGTTCGGCTTGTCGTCGGACACCATCACGGTCGAGGTCCCCAAGTCGTTCACCGCGCGCGTGGGCGGCGAGACGCGCGCGTTCTCCTTCGCCGAAGGCGCGACGCTCTCCGGGCTGCGCGCGGCCGCGCTCGACGGCACGGGCCTCACGACGTGCTCCGCGTGCGCTCCCGTGGACGCGGCGGGTCCCGGGT
>DATDQL010000307.1:0-3997 GCA_035292305.1 Thermoplasmatota archaeon | reverse complement strand
AACGGAGACGGTCGTCGTCGTCCTCCGCCCCTCCGTGCATCCGTCGGTACTTGGCCAGGAGTCCGTTTTGCGGGCGAGGCGATCTAACCACCAAGACACCAAGGCACCAAGACAGGGGCCGTGTTCCTTGGTATCTTGGTGCCTTGGTGGTGGGATTGCCTTGCAGCGCCGCACAACGGCCTGCGCCTGGGTGCGGCGGATCGGCTGTGGCCAAGTACCCTGCGTGCCTCCGGCGTCACCCGATCTGCAGAGGGCTCACGAGGCGCCGGACGAGCGCGATCGCCGACAGCGCCGCGAGCCAGCTCGTGCGCGGGTTCTCGGGGAACGGCTCGTTGTCGACCATGACGCGCACCTCGCCCGACGGCCCCCGCGCGAGGAGCTCGTGCCGGTTGCGCTTGAGCGCGGGGTCGGCGACGATGCGGACGCGCGTGCGATCGAGCCCGAGACCCGCGAGCGCGAGCGTCGCGGCCACGTTCACGTTCTTCGGGAAGCGCGCCACGGCCTCGCGCGCCGGTCCGTCGAAGACGACGCGCGCCGCCTCGAGGTCCGCGGGCAGGCCGAGCGCGGCCGGCGGCTTCGACGTCGTGAGCACGACCTCCTCGAGTCCGGCGACCGCCGCGGCGTGCACCCCGTCGAGGCCCGCGAGCGCGCCGCTCGGGACGTGGATCCGACGGCCCGACGCACGCGCCGCCGCGAGGAGCCGCCCGCGCAGAGCGTCGTCCGCGAGCGCTCCCACGCTGAGGACGACGAGGTCCTTCCCCGCGGCGAGGACGCGCTCCGCGTACGCGTGGACGGCCGCCTGGCTCGCGCATTCGACGACGAGGTCGCAACGTGCGAGCCCCTCCTCGAGCGAGGCCACCGCGCGGGCCTTCGGGACGGCGGACTCGAGCGCGCGCGCGACGTCCCGCTCTTCGTCGAAACACAGCACCTCGGTCACGTCAAGGATCGCGTCGACCGCCTGCGTGAGCGCCCTTCCGATCGTGCCGCAGCCGAGGACGAGGAGCCGCATGCGCGGCGAGCGCGGCCGCCTGAGATAAGCCTTAAGGCCCGCATCCCGGTCGTGCCGTCGGTGGACGATCTCGACCGCTTCCTCGACGAGGACCTCGTTCCCGGAGGGGGCGCGCCGCCGCGTGCTCCGGCTCCGGCGCGCGCGGCCGAACTGCTCCGCGGCGACATCACGTCGCGCGCGCTCATCGCACCCGAGACGCGGACGCACGCGCGCGTCGTCTGTCGAGAGGCCGGCGTCGCCGCAGGGCTCGCGGAGGCGAGCGAAGTGTTCGCGCGCCTCGGCGTGAAGGTCGAGCACCGCGCCCGCGACGGCGAGGACGTCGAGCGCGGCCGAGTGCTCCTCGCCGTGGACGGTCCCGCCGCCGCCGTCCTCGCGGCGGAGCGTCTCGCCCTCAACCTCGTCGGCCGCATGTCCGGCATCGCGACCGCGACGCGCGACGTGCAACGCGTCGTCGCCGTCGCGAACCCGCGCTGCCGCGTCGCCGCGACGCGCAAGACGACGCCCGGGTTCCGCGCTTTCGAGAAGAAGGCGGTCGCGCTCGGCGGCGGCGAGCCGCACCGGCAAGGCCTTTGGGACGCGTTCCTCGTGAAGGACAACCACCTCGCGATCGTCAAGGACCCGGCCGAGGCCGTGAGGCGCTGCCGCGCGCTCCTCCCGGGCCGTCCGGTCGAGGTCGAGGCCGACTCGCAGGCGCAGGCGGTCGCCGCCGCCCGCGCCGGGGCGGACTGGGTCCTCCTCGACAACATGCCGCCCGAGGAGGTGGCCGGCGCCGCCCGCGCGATCCGCGCGGTCGCTCCCGCGTGCCGGATCGAGGTGAGCGGCGGGCTCACGCCGGAGCGCTGCGCGGCCTACGCCCCCTTCGCCGACCGGTTGAGCCTCGGCTGGCTGACCCACTCCGCCCGATCGCTCGACGTGGGGTTGGACGTGGCATGAACGGACCGTTCGACGTCCGCACCGAAGCCCGGATGGCCCGAAGGGTCGTTCTCCGCCCCGTGCGCCGCGCGGCCCTGCCTGTCCTCGTCAGCCTGCTCTCCCTCTGCGGCGCGGCCTCCGCGGCGCCCCTCGTCGGGGACTTCGTCGCCGCGGACTCGGAGGTCGACGGCGCGTGGGTGACGTTCCGGTACACGCCGGAGCGGGTCCTCGCGTACACGCTCTCGGGGACGCGTCTCTTCGACGTCGAGGTGACAGGGACGCCCTCGACGAGCGGCGCGTTCGGCACCGAGGCCCGCGGCGCGACGCTGCGGGTCCGGACGCCGCTCTACGAGCTCGAGGCCATCGATGTCCCCGACGGCCACCTCGCCGTGACGGCCGACGGGTCCATGGTCGTGCGGTTCGGCCCCGAGGCGATCCTGTCGCAGGCCGCGCCCGACCGCGTGGCCGTGACCGTCGGCGACGTCCGCGGGCTCGTGTTCAGCCCCGCGGGGCCCGTCACGGTCGACGGCCCTGCCATCCGGGCCGAGCAGGCCGTCTCGTTCCTCGCGACCTTCGACGACGCGCGCGGGCTCGTCGCGGACGCAGCGGCGGACCGTCGCGTCGGGGCCGTCGTCGCGGCGACCCGCGCCGCCGACGGCGTGGAGCTCGCCGTCGCGGACTTCGCGGGGATCCGCGTCGAGGCGGAGACGATCGAGGACGGAGTCCGGTTCCGGATCGAGTCCGACGGCCTGGACGGCCGCGTCCTCGTGTTCGACCTCGACCCGGACCTCCTCGGGACCGCGGACCCTGCGGCGGTCGAGGTCCGCTACGACGGCGCCGCGGTCCGCGACGCCCTGTCGGCCGACGACGCGCTCGACGCGGACGACGATGGCCTCGCGCCGGAGCGGTGGATCGAATCGCGGGACGGTGCCTTCCGCGTCCTCGCGAGCGTCCCGCACTGGAGCGTGCACTCCCTCGAGGTGGTCGCGCTACGGCCCGTGGCCCTCGCCGCGCTCGCGGCGGGCGTCGTCGTCGGCGTCGGGATGGTCCTCGGCGGCGGAGCGCTGCTCTTCCGCAGGCGCGGTTGACGGCGGCCCGTCGCGGGCCTGCAACCCGAGCAGCATGTCGGCGAAGCGGTCCACGACGTCGTCGAGGAACGACTCGCGCCAGGTCACGAGAACCTGCGTGACGAGCTCCGGATCCGCGACCCTGTAGAGGTTCTCGCGCCCGGTCTTCGTCTGGATGCATACGCCAGCGTGGACCAGCTTCTTGAGGTGGAACGAGAGCGTCGAGGCGCTCACGCGGAAGTGCGCATGGATCTCGCCGTGGCTCGCGTCCGGCGTCTGGAGGAGGAGCGTCGCAATGCGTCGCGGCGTCTCCTGGCGGAGCACGGCCAGGACGTCCTTCTCGCGCCGGTCGACTCCACCCGTCGGGAAGTAGCGCGTGTAGCGCGGGTCCTCGCGCGCGGACAGGAGCCCGGCCTTCACGAGGTAGTTGAGGTGGTACTCGAGCGTGCCCATCGGCATGCCGAGGACCCGACCGATCTCCCTCATGTGCGCGCCCGGGATGCGGAGCAGGTGCTGGTACACGCGGCGACGCGACTCCAGCTCCAGGGCCTTGGACGGGTCTCTCATCGGCGCTCCGCTCAGCGCATCGCGACACTCGCGTAGAGGAACGCGAGGACGGCGAAGTCGAGGCCCACCGACGGCACGTCGACCGTCTTGTCCGCGAGCGCCCGCGACGTCGCGAGCCCCCCCTTGAGCGCGAGGACGAGGAACGCGGCCCCGGCGACCAGGAACTTGCCCTTCCGCAGCCGCATCCACGAGACCGCCGAGACGAGCCCGAGGAGGAGTCCGAGGCCGAGGACGGCGACGGAGAGCGCGACGCCCACGTTCAGGAGCGCGATCGAGGCCATGTCGACGCGAGCGGGCGCGAGCCTGTTGAACCTTGCGGGCCGGACGTCGCAAGGATGCGGGCCGAGCGCTAGTGCCGTTTCCGCAGACGTTGTCTGTGGAAACGGCACTCGGCACGCGCGCCGGTCCGAAGGACCTTTAGCCCCGCGCGCCACGGGCGCGC
>DATDQL010000306.1:0-6782 GCA_035292305.1 Thermoplasmatota archaeon | reverse complement strand
CCATGGCGCACGAGGCGTGCGCGCAGCTCGTGAAACCCTTCGAGCAGATGGGCGCGGACCGCGTGTGGGACAAGAACAAGATCGTCATCCCCATCGACCACTGGGTGCCGGCCTCGAGCGAGGCGTCCGCGAAGCTGCACCACGCCATCCGCAAGTTCGTCGAGAAGCACGGGCTCCCGCACTTCTACGACATCGGACGCCACGGGATCTGCCACCAGATCCTCGCCGAGGAGGGGTTCGTCCTCCCGGGCGACCTCGTCGTCGGCACCGATTCCCACACGAACATGCTCGGCGCCATGGGCGCGTTCGCCGCCGGCATCGGCCCGACGGAGATGGCCGCCGTCTTCGCCACGGGCGAGATCTGGCTCCGCGTCCCCGAGTCCATCCGCGTCGACGTCCGCGGTCGCCTCGATTTCCCGGTCGCCTCGAAGGACGTCATCCTCGAGACGCTGCGCCAGCTCACGACCGAAGGCGGGGCGTACAAGTCCGTCGAGTTCCAGGGGAGCGCCATCGCCGCGATGGCGATGTACGAACGCTTCACGCTGAGCAACATGACGACCGAGCTCGGCGCGAAGACAGGCATCATCGCCTCGGACGACGAGACCCTCCGCTACCTCGGCGGCATCGACATCAAGAACGGCCGTGTCGGCGACGTCGCCAAGCACGCCGCCCCGCGCGCCGACCCGGATGCGACTTACGAACGCACGGTCGAGGTCGACGCGAGCTCCCTCGGGGCGCAGGTCGCGTGCCCTCAGTCTCCGGACAACGTCAAGCCCGTGCGGGACGTCAAGACCGGCCGCGTGGACCAGGTCTTCGTCGGCTCGTGCACGAACGCGCGACTTGAGGATCTGCGCATCGTTGCGCAGATCCTCAAAGGCAACACGGTCCACCGGCCGACGCGCCTCGTCGTGTTCCCCGCGAGCACGAGCATCTACAAGGCCGCGCTCAAGGAAGGCATCATCGAGATCATCACCGACGCCGGCGGCAGCTTCAACACCGCGTCCTGCGGCGCATGTTTCGGAGGGATGGGCGGCGTCCTCGACGCCGGTGAGGTCTGCGTCTCGACGAGCAACCGGAACTTCCCGGGCCGGATGGGCCACGTGAAGTCGCAGAGCTACCTCGTCAGCCCCGCGACCGCGGCCGTCACCGCGATCACCGGCGAGCTCACGGACCCCGTCGCGTGGCTCAAGGGCCGCAAGATCGACCCGCACCGGCCGCTCGGCGCGAAGGCCTAAGCTGCCGTCAGGAACTGCGCGTAGATCCACCCCGTGGTCGCCGGGATCGCGCCCGCGCACGTCGTCGGCGCGAACGCCTGCTGCATGTAGACGTACACCTGGAGCGGCGGCGCGACGTCGGGGAGCGTCAGTGTGATCGTGTCGCAGAAGAACCCTTCCTGGTACGTCGTGTCGCCCTTGAACACGATGTACATCGAGGCGGTCTTGCGGGCGGCGTCGTCGTCGGCGGTGAGCCGGATGCGAGCCTCGCGGTTGTGCCGCGTCGCGAAGCACGCTCCGCCGAGCTCGACAATTCCGCCGGTCGCGATGCCGCAGTCGTTCATGAGGTCACCCGGCAGGCCCGTGTAGCGCGCCGATTCGGTGCGCACCGTCCCCGCGAGGACGAGCGGGGAGGGGATGAGGATCGCGGCCGCGAGGATCGCCAGAGGGACGCGCATTGTCGCAGGCTCGGACGACATCAGACTTGAACCCCCCGGAAGCTGACGGTGACGCGGTCACCCTGCGGAACCGTCCTGGTCAACGTCGTCCCGGACGGATCCCACCCCTCCGCCCCGGGGAAAGAGCCTTGAACATGCCCCGCTTTCGCGCAGCCGTGCAGACGTCGTACTCCGGGAAGGCCTGGGTGTTCCCCGACAACGTGGACACGGACCAGATCACGCCGGGGAAGTACCTCACGATGATCACGCCTGAAGAGCTCGGGACGCACGTCCTCGAAGGTGCGAGGGCGGACTTCCCGCGCCAGGTGGCTCCCGGCGACATCCTCGTCGCGGGGCGGAACTTCGGCTGCGGATCCAGCCGAGAGCACGCGCCGCTCGCGATCAAGGGCGCGGGGATCCCGCTCGTCATCGCGGAGACGTACGCGCGCATCTTCTACCGCAACGCCGTGAACGTGGGCCTGCCCGCGCTCGAGTGCCCCGGGATCTCGGCCGGCGTGAAGGAAGGCGACACGCTCGAGGTGGACCTCGCGACCGGGGCGGTCGTGGACACGACGTCGGGCAAGCGCCTGCAGGCGATCCCGATGTCGGGGAAGGCCCTCGAGATCCTCGACGCGGGCGGGCTCGTCCCGCTGACGCGGAGGAAGCTCGAGGCGCGACGGCGTTCGTGAGCGCCGTGCTAGAAGGGTTTTAGTCCGCCCTCCTCGTCAACCGGTCCCATGCGCCGCGCCGCGGCCCGCGCCGTCTCGATCGCGCTCCTCGCCTCTGTCACGGCGGGGTGCCTGAGCGGGCCCGCGGGCACGGCCGATCCCGCGGCGATCGATGCGCGCCTGTCGCAGCCGCTCTACGACGCGCTCGCTCCGGTGCAGGTCCGCGTGCCGAGCTTCGACGGCGTCGAGATCGACAATTGGCTCTTCCTCCCGGACGCGCCCGCGGGCGTGCGCGTTCCCGTGCTCATCAACTTCAGCCCGTACTGGGGGAACCTCGCGCCGCCCGCGAACACCGGGGGTGACGCGTTCGGTCAGTACCTCGTCTCGTACTTCGTGCCGCGCGGGTACGCGGTCGTGCTCTCGTCCGCGCGCGGCACCGGCGCGAGTGACGGCTGCTTCACGATCGGAGGCCCCGGCGAGCTCGACGACATGCGCGCCGTCGTCGACCGCTTCGCGTCCGAGGCGTGGTCGAACGGGGCCGTGGGCGCGGGCGGCAAGAGCTACGACGGCACGATGGCCCAGGGGCTCGCGGTCACAGGTCATCCCGCGGTGAAGGCGATCTTCCCGGTCTCGCCCATCTCGGAGTTCTACAAGTACAGCTTCGTGAACGGCGTCCCCTACGAGTACTACGGGTATTGGTTCAACCCGGCCTACGTCGCGCTCGTCGGCTGGGGCGTCGACGTCCCGATCCCAGGCGAACCGACCGACGTCCTGCGCGCCGCCGACGAGCTGCCCCCGCGGCCCCCGTCCACGTACGACGGGCACCTCCGAGCGGGCGACGCGTGCCGCGACCTTGCCGACGTCGCGCGCGCACAGTACGAGACCGCCGCGACCGGCGACTACACGCCGTACTGGCAGGACCGCAACTACTCCGCTCGCGCGGGGGACGTCCGCTCGGACCTCGGCGTGTTCTACGTCCACGGCCTCGGAGACTGGAACGTGAAGCCGGACCACATCGAGCCGTGGCTGGATTCTCTCCCGCGGGGCACGTTCGTGAAGGCGTGGCTCGGTCAGTGGCCGCACGAGTACCCGACGCGGCCGGACCTGAACGCGACGCTGCTGCGCTTCTTCGACCACTTCCTCAAGGGCGTCGACACGGACCTCCTCGCCGAGCCGCGCGTGCAGGTCGAGTCCGACGACGGAGTGTGGCGGAACGAGGCGGACTGGCCGCCGTCGCGCGCGACGGTGACGGTGCTCCACCTCGACGCCGGCGAGGCGCTCTCCACGGCGCCGGGCGCCGGCGCCGCATCCTGGGTCGACGACGGCCGCCGCGTCGCGGGCTCCATACCTGGCGCGAACGCCGCCGTGTGGATCACTCCGCCGCTCGACGCGCCGCTCCATTACGCCGGCATCCCGCACCTCGGCCTCGACCTCGAGCACACAGCGTCGAGCGGCACGGTGGCGGCCGCCCTCTACGACGTCGAGGGCGAAGGGTTCGACCCGCGGAGCGCCCGCCTCCTCGACCAGGGCTTCCTCGACCTGCGTCACCGCGCGTCGATGGAGAAGGGCGAGCCCGTCGTGCCCGGCGCGCGCATGCACGTCTCGTTCGGGATGTACCCGCAGGACGACGTCGTTCCGGCCGGGCACCGCCTCGCGCTTCTCTTGACGGCGACGGGCCCGGAGCACCCCGGGGTCAAGATCGCGCCCGTCGCGAGCGGCGGGCGCACGACCGTCCACTTCGGCGAAGGATCGTACCTCTCCCTCCCGGTCCTCGCGGACGACCCGGCCCGCCTCGAGAGCCCCCAGCCGGGCGACGTCGGCTGCTGGCTTTGCTGAACCCGACGCGGTCCGACGCGGTCCCGAAGGTCCGCGGACGGGCCTTTCGCAACCGTCAACGTCCATCGGCCCGCGAGAGACCGACGTGCGCCTGGCCCCCTACCGAGACCTCGGGTCGCGCCGCCTCGCCGCCGTGGCGCTCGCCGCGCTCGCGTGCCTCGGCGCCCTCGGCCCTCTCGCGGACGTCGAGATGCCGACCGAGGCGCGGGTCGTGCACTTCACGTTCTTCGGCTGGACCGGCCCCGGGTGGTTCCTCGTCGCGGCGTTCGCCTGCGCGTTCTGGGCGTGGAGCACGGCCGCCGCGCGGTGGCGCGGCGCCCTCTTCGTCTCGGCGTTCGGTCTCGCGGCCGTCCTCGCGATCGCGGGGGCCGCGACGCTCGCGGGAGTCGCGAGCGCCGAGGACGGGACGCCCATCGCGACGACCCTGCGGTGGGGCGCCTGGACCGCGGCGGGCGCGGCCGTCGCCGCGTTCGGGCTCGCGCTCGGAGGCGGCGACGCAGTTATCACGAGGAACCGTCGTTCGCTCCCCCCGTGAAGGACCCCGTCGTGCCCGCCGGCTCCGCGGAGCCGGGGACGCAGCCGCGGCTGAAGGACGCGGTCGTCGCCGTCACCGCCCTCGGCCGCGACCGACCGGGCCTCATCCGCGACATCTCCGGCCGCGTCACGGAGCTCGGCGGCAACATCGTGCACGTCGAGCAGGCGTCCGTCGTCGGGCTCTTCACGTGCTTCATGATGGTCGAGCCGACCGACCTCCCCGTCGGCCTCGACATCTGGCGCTTCGCGTACGAGTTGTCGCTCCTCGGGCGCGACCTCGGGATCGATCTCAAGGCCGAGGTCGTCGAAAGGAGCGGCGTCCGGACGCGCGCCGAGAAGGACCTCCGCATCATCACCGTCGTCGGCTCGGACCGGCGCGGCGTGATGCACGCGATCACGGACGCGATCGCGCGCGTCGGGGCGAACGTGGAGCGCATGCACCACGTGGCCCGCGGGGACTTCATGGCGTTCGACATCCTCGTCGACGTCAAGGACATCGACATCGACGCGCTGCGAAGCGCGGTGCGGAGGGCCTGCGAGAGCGTCGGCGTGGACGCTGTCATCCAGCAGGATTCCATGTTCCGCACGCGCAAGCGGCTCGTCGTCTTCGACATGGACTCGACCATCGTCGACGGCGAGGTGATCGACGAGCTCGCGAAGGCCGCCGGCGTCGAGGACCGCGTCGCGGAGCTCACGGCGCGCGCGATGCGCGGCGAGCTCGACTTCGCCTCGGCGCTGCGCGAACGCGTTCGCCTCCTCAAGGGCCTCGACCTCGCGACGCTCAACTACATCGCGCGCTCCATGCGGCTCACGCCCGGCGCGGAGGACCTCCTCCTCGCGCTCAAGGAGATGGGGTTCAAGGTCGCGCTCATCAGCGGCGGGTTCACGTTCTTCACGGACAAGCTGCAGAAGGACCTCGGGTTCGACCACGCGTTCGCGAACGAGCTCGTGGTCGTCGACGGCAAGCTCACGGGCGAGGTCCGCGAGCCCATCATCGACGCGGAACGCAAGGCGCAGATCCTCAAGGAGCTCGCCGCGCGCGAGGGGATCAAGCTCGAGGAGGTCGTCGCCGTCGGCGACGGCGCGAACGACCGCATCATGATCAAGGACGCAGGCCTCGGAATCGCGTTCAACGCGAAGGACGTGCTGAAGGGCGTCGCGGACGGGAGCCTGCAGAAGTCGCACTTGCGCGGCCTCCTCCACGCCCTCGGCGCGACGGACGCGGACCTGAGGCGGATCGAGGAGAAGCGGAAGGCCGCGAAGTAGGCTCGGTGCCCAGGGGCTGCACGCGGCACCGCCTTCGACGAAGGTCGGATCGCTGCATCTGGAGGGGCACGACAAGCCGCGATCACGCGACTACGCGATGGATGTCGACATGGTCCCTCCAACCGCGTCATCGCGTGGTCGCGTCATCGCGGCGTGGGACGCGATCGAGGAGGGCCGCTCGACGCGAGGTCGGCGAGCGCGTCTACGGCACGCGTCGGCGCCCGACGAGCGCGATCCCCGCGGCGAGCGCGAGGACCCACAAGCTCATGGGCGTGTCCCGCGTCTCCGCCACGCGCTCCTCGACGGGCGGGAACGGCTCGTCCACGAGGAACGCGACGGACTCGCGGCCCGTGTTCCCCGCGTCGTCCGTCGCCTCGACGGCGACGACGTGCGCGCCGGACGCGAGGTCGAGGTCCTCCGCCCCGGCCGTCGCGACGACGCGCGCGAGGCGGTCGACGACGAGGCGCGCGCTCGGGAGCGGCCCGTCGTCCGTGACCTCCCATTCGACGCGGACCGGCGAGGCGACGCGCGAGCCCGGCGTCGGGTGCAGGATGCGCACGACGGGAGGAATGCGGTCCTCGGGAAGCCCGGCGTCGGGGTCCGCGGACACGACGTAGGCCGTCTCGGCCGTGTGCCGGTGGTCCGCGGCGTCGGAGACGGTGAGGCGCACGACGTACGTGCCAGGCTCCGCGAAGGCGTGCTCCGCGACGGCGCCGAGCGCGTCCTCCTCCCCGTCGTCGTCGAGGTCCCACGCCCATGCGACGATGCCACGGTCGTCGGTCGAACCCGACCCGTCGAACCGGACGGTCTCCCCCGCGACCGCCGCC